>JBMFPL010000139.1:0-8491 GCA_049969115.1 Bryobacteraceae bacterium
TCATGCCCAACCGGCTTGTGGCGCGATCCAGCTCGCGCAACATGGACGCCTCGGAGTCGAAAGGTAACACGGCGAGCCCCAGAAAGCGATCGGGGTGCGAGCGCACCACGCCGGTGATGAAATCGTTCAAGTCGCGGGCCACGGCGGCCGAGTCCGGGCCGAACAACTCGGGGCCAGGATCGTTGATGCTGAGCGCCGCCAGCCGGATTCCAGCCCGATCCATATCCGCCAACTTGGCGGCGACGTCGGTGTGTTTGGGCAGGATGCGGCGGCGCCAGGGCCCCACGATCAAGTAACGCTCGCCGCCGGCGCGCTCGACGCGGGGCGGATTGCGCCGCTTTTCCAGCCACCGGAGGAATTCCTCTGAGAACAGATGGCTCTGGCAATCCACGCGCTGCCCGAAGACGGACGGGGTTGCCAGATATGCGGCGGCCGCGGTCTTGATCCAGTCCCGGCGGGTTGCTTCACACATGTCGGGTTCGCTCCTGCTTGCCGCTTGCCGCCAGCACGGCGCGGTGCACCGTCACTTCCTCGTCCGGGGTGACGCGCAAGGCGCCCTCCCCGCGCACCGCTGCCGCCAGCTCGCGGAAATCGTCCACGTAGCGGCGGTAAGGCGGCAACTCGACGGCGTGCCTGCCCGCGGTCCAAGGACCGGCGGGACGTTCGAATTCGAAGACCAGGCCGGGCGGCTCGAGGGGGTTGAGAATCGCGCACCCGTTGGCGCCGTGAACCTCGAAAGCGCGGTGGCGGGACGAGTTGACCTGCAAAGTGGAAGCGGTGAGGACGCCCAACGCGCGGTCCCACTCCAGCACCGCGCAGGTGTTGTCGGCGAGCGCATCCTCATATGGCCCGTGGTGGCGCAGGAAAGACGCGATGCGGCGAGGCGGACCCATCAGCCGCACCATGCCGTCCACCAGGTGGCAGCCCAGCTCGAACATTACGCCTCCGGGGTATCCGGCCCACTCGGGCCGCCGGCGCGGCGCGAGCTGGTTGCTTATGTTCGCCCTGATCAGGTAAACCTGACCGAGCCAGCCCTCCCGTACGGCCTGGAAAACCCTGGCGAAACCGGGATGGTAACGCCACATATAGCCCACCTGCAAGCGAAGACCGCGGCTGCGCGCGAGCTCGACCACTTCTTCGAGCTCCCGCAGACCGGCGGCAGGGGGCTTTTCGACGTGCACATGCTTGCCTGCCCGCAGCACGTCGCGCGCATGGCGCGCCCGGTCCGACAAGCCAGACTCCACCACGATGACCCGGATCCCGGGATCTTCCAGCAATGTCTGCCTGGGCAGGACCGGGATTCCCTGTTGGCGCAGGCCTGCGGCCACGTGTGCGTCCTCCTCGGCTACCCCAGCCAGCCGCCACTCGGGCGACTCACTCAGCAGGCGCAACTTTTCGGGGCATGCGTGTGAGTGGCCCCGATCATCGCTACGCCGATACGCTCCGCCGGACCGCGGGCCGTCGCCCCGCTCATCAGCAGAAAACTGCGCCGGTCAACCATGCCACGAGTTCCTTTCCGGCGCCAACCGCCGATGGCGAAACCGCCAGGGGATCGCCCACAGCGCTTCATCCGCCGCCAGGCACAGACAGATACTATCGTAGTGACAGTGAGCCTCGCGCGGACCAATTAGGGAGGGAAAAGTGAACTGCCGCACAGCGACTGCATGCCTCGCCGGAGCCATGGCTTGCGCCCTGACCCTGTCTGCCCAGTGGGACAAGCTACGCGAAAAGATCGCCGAGCTCGGCAAGAAGCTCGCTGTGACCGAGATCCGGCTGCGCACCGACCCGCCCGGAGCACGCGTCCGACCGCTGGAAACGCTGGTTATCCAGGTTCGCACCTACGGGCAGAGCGGCGAAGAGAAAGTCCGGTTGCGCCGGGGCGACGCCCGCACGAAGATCAGGGAACCCCAGGGAGGATGGCTTTCCAAGCCGTTCGCCTTCCAAGGCAAAGACGAGGAAAAATTCTTCGAGGAGAGCCAGTCCAAGGCCTGGAATATTTTCGCCGGCGCTACCGGGGAATTCGTCATCAAGGACGCTTTCCTCTATACTGCTCCGGAAAGCCCGGGCAGGTATCATATCGAGGCCGAGCTGGAAGGAAAGCGCGCCGAAATCGAAATCGAAGTAACACAGGATGCGCCATCGCGGCGCAAGCCCGAGAAAGTCAATTTCCCGCCTTACCCACGGCGCGACGATGGATACCGCCTGCTCGCCGAGCATTACGCACCCTTTATCGCCCAGGAAACATGGTTCGAGCCCAAGGCCGACTTCCCCGCGCGCTTCGATTATGACGGGGATTGGAACGGGGACAACAACTGGGACAATCTGGAAGAAGGCAGCTCCCAGGCGTTTGTCTACTATGCGGCAATGGAAACCGAAACGCACTGGTTTCTCATTTACAACGTCTTTCACCCGCGCGATTACTCGGATCGCTGCGTAGTGGGCACCTGTCACGAGAATGACAACGAAGGCATCATTCTCACAATTCGCAAGGACGGCACGCCTTACGGTCGCCTGGAAGCGATGGAAACGCTGGCGCACAACAACGTCTACTCGCTGACCGCGAATCCCAGGATCCGGCCCGGCGCACACAACATCGAGGGCGGCATCGAGTTCTACGGGGAAACTCATCCCGCCATTTTCATCGAATCTGGCGGGCACGGCATTTACGGCACGCTCTCGCCGCACTCCCGTTATTCGCTGCCCCGCGACGAGTTTCTGGACAGCACGGGCGTAACTTTCGTTTACAAGGGAACGCCGGAACGGCCCCGCCACGCCAGCGACCGGCTGGTGGGTTATGACTTGCTTCCCATTCTGGACGAGTGGTGGTCGAAGGCCGAGGAAGGAAAGTGGGACGCGCGAACCTTCGACGATTACTTCCGTTACGAGCCTTTCGGTGGCCGGCCGGGCCTCGCCATCCGCATCGGCGGTGCTTTTTACGGCCGCAAGGAAGCCGCCAACAAAGCCAGGCCCTTCTGGGGATGGCAGGACAACGCGACCCTGAAGCGCAGGATTCTCGCTGTGGGCCAGTGGGGGCTGGATCCCGCCTACGCGGTAAGCCGCAACCTGCGCTTTCCTGCCGACGAGCCGTTCTCGCTGGATTACCTGTACAACCCCTATCTCGGCATTGACCGGCGGCCGCCGCAGGCCAAGGCTTCGCCGCTTGCCGCGGTCGCTGGCCAGGCGACAGGCTGGGCCGAGATCGAAGTCGAAGTGGACGGCACGGTGGACCTCGTGATCGCGGGCGAAACCGTGCGCTTCGAGGTCCAGTCCGGCCAGCCCGTGGCCCGGCAGAGCTTTCGTTTCGGAGCGGCTTTGCCCACGGCGCCTGGCCTGTCGCTTTCGGTGAAGAAGCTGGCGGGTCGCGGTCGCGTCACGCTGCTCGAGAAGCCTTCCGAAGAAAACGGTTGGAGCGCCAGGGTCAGGGTCGAGGATCCCCGGGGCGGCGCTGACTTTTACCGACTGCGACTCGAGTGGGGTCAGTGACCGCCGAGGCAGGTGCAAGCGCGCTCATTCATCCTGCGGCGAAGGCTCCGCCTTTGGTTTGAGCCCGTATTTCTCCATCCGGTAAATGAGCGTCTTCCGGCTGATATCCAGGTATCGAGCGGACTTGCTCTGGTTGCCGTCGAACTTTTCCAGCGCCCGGCGGATCAGCTCGCGCTCCACAGCCTCCAAGCTGATGCCTTCGGGCGGGAGTTCAAGCTGGATAGCATCCAGCGGAGGACGCTCGCGGCGCAAGAACTCCGGCAGGTCATGTAAAGTGACTTCCTGGCCACGGGCCAGCAGCACCACCCGCTCGATGACGTTCTCCAGCTCCCGCACATTGCCCGGCCAGCGGTAAGAGCTGAAGTAAGGGAGCAAAGCCTCGGGAAGAACCAGATCGGGACGGCGGTGGCGTTGCTTGCTCCGCTCGAAGAAATGCAGGGCCAGTTCGGGGATGTCCTCGGCGCGCTCGCGCAGCGGGGGCAAAACCAGCGGGATCACGGCCAGCCGATAGTAGAGATCTTCGCGGAAAGTGCCGTCCTCCACCATGGCCTCGAGATTGCGGTGGGTGGCGGCGATGATGCGCACATTGACGCGCAGGGGCTCGGTAGCGCCGACCTTCTCGATTTCCTTTTCTTGCAACAGCCTGAGCAGTTTCACTTGCAGCGGAGGGGGCAACTCGCCGATTTCATCCAGAAACAGCGTTCCTCCATCGGCCAGCTCTACGCGCCCCTTTTTGTGCGCGACTGCTCCCGTAAAGGCGCCCTTGAGATGCCCGAACAGTTCCGATTCCAGCAGCTCGCGCGGGATGGCGCCGCAGTTGATGGTCACGAACGGTCCATGACGGCGCGGGCTGTTGAAGTGAATCGCTTTAGCCAGCAGTTCCTTCCCTGTCCCGGTCTCGCCGCGGATGAGCACTGTGACTTCGCTGGCTGCCACGCGCGCCGCCGCCTCCAGCGTTTCTAACAATGCGGGCGAGCGGCCGAGAATGTTCTCGAAACCGTATTTACGATCGAGGCTGAGCCGGAGCTGCTCGACTTCCCGCTTTAAAAGCAGGTGCTCCAGCGCGCGACCCACCACCAGGCGCAGCGCATCCACATGGACGGGCTTGGTGATGTAGTCGTAGGCGCCGAGCTTCATCGCTTCCACGGCGGATTCGATGGTACCGAACGCGGTGACCACGATGACCACGGTCTCCGGGAAGTCGGCTTTGATTCTGCGCAGCAGTTCCATGCCGCCCATGCCGGGCATCCTGAGATCGGTGATCACCAGATCCCGAGGGGCCGCGCTGAGCGATGCCAGCGCCTGCTCGGCAGTGGCCGCGGTGGCGACGTCGTAGCCCGCCTGTTCGAGGTGCACCTGGGTGACACGCCGCAGGCTTTCTTCGTCTTCCACTACCAGGATGCGGGGCCGGTTCATGGCGTGCTCACAGGCAACCACACCGTGAAGGTCATGCCGCCTTCGGGGTTGCGTTGGGCACGAATCGCGCCGCCATGCTGGGCGACGATCTGCTGGGCGACCGCGAGCCCGAGCCCGGTGCCGTTGGCTTTGGTGGTGAAGAACGGATCGAAGATGCGGTCCAAGTGCTCATCCGGAATTCCCTCGCCCTGGTCGCGCACGCGGATGGCCACGCCGCCATCCTGCGGTCCCGCCGAAAGCCGCAGCTCGCCGCCGCAGGGCATGGCCTGCACGGCGTTGATGGCAAGGTTAAGCAGGACCTGCGTGAGCTGCTCGGGGTCAGCGATCACCGCGGGCAGGCCCGGCGCCAGCTCAATGTGCAGGCGAACGCCGCTCTTTTCGGCGGCATGGCGCGCCAGGCCGGCCACGTTTTCCAGAAGCTGGGGGAGCTCCGTGGGCCGGCGTTCGGGTGGTCGTGGCCGGGCAAAATCCAGCAGCCCGCCCAGCAAACGATTGAGGCGACGGCACTCCTTGCGCACGATACCCACGAACTCTTCGCGCAATTCGGCGCTGGTAGAGGGCTGAGCCAGGATTTCAGCCGCACCTTCGATGGCGGCCAGGGGATTGCGTATCTCGTGCGCCAGGGCCGCCGAGAGCTGGCCGATGGCCGAGAGCCTGTCCGCCCGCCTGAGCTGCTCGAAGCTGCTTTCCAGCTCGCGGTAGACCCGGCGCAGCTCGCTCTCGCGGCGGCGGCCTCGGTCGGCGAGCACACCCGTCGCCCCAGCCACAAGGAAAAACAGCAAGATCTCCGCATATTGGTTAGCCGAATACTCGGCCCAGCTCTTCCACGTGAGCAGAATGTGCGGCAGATAAGAGAGAGCGGAGAGCAACGCCGCGGCCATGCCCCCGCGCGTGCCGAAAGTGATGGCGGCATAGACGATGGGCAGGTAGTACAGCCGCTGGAACAAGTTGTGCCAGAGGAGCAACTCGGGTGGCGTCAGGTAATGGCCGGCGCTGGTCAGCGCGATGCCTGCCAGCACCAGCGCGGCCTTCAAGCCCCCGCGCGGCTCCGCCCTCCACATACCCCGCATTCGATTATGCGCTCAGTGGCGGTGCCCGGAGGAGGCGCCCTGCGAGGGCGGGGCTGGCTCTTGGAGCGGCTCGATCCTGTGCATTCTGATGATACCCGTCTTCTCGTAGAGCACGCCCGTGACCCGCACCTTGCGCGCCGCGAACTTCTCCGGCGTCTGCTGATCGCTGAGCCGGTAAAGGTTCTTGCCGTCCCACAGCGCATATTTGGCGCCGTGCTTGATGCACTCGCGCACGCAGCGGTCCTCCGGTGTGATCTCCATGGCGCGGTGGTCGTTCTTGCACATGGTGCAGGTGATCACGCCCGTAAAGGTACGCGGCTTCTGTGCCAGGATCGCGGTTGCCAGGACCGCGGCTAAAACAAACACTCTGGTCATTGTTCTAACCTCCCTTCAAGAAACAGAAACGTTTTGAGACCCTGATGACGTTCCAGGTGCATCCGTGCCCGACGGTAAGCGGCATCTTCCAGCAACCGCTTGAGCTGGAACAGAAAAGTCTTCAGGCCGCCGTAGCCGGAGGCAGGCCGCTCGTACGTAGTAACCTCGAGCAGAAACGGGCCGGTGCGGCTGAGGTTTTCCAGATCTCGCCAGCGCCAGGTTCGCGAGGCGCCCGGGGCCGGGGTGCTGAATACGAGTCCCGAGGAGGTAGCGATCAGCTCCCCCTGGCGACCGCCCAAAGGCCGCAGTTGTTTAACCGGCGCCGACCACCACCGCTCCCCTTGGGGCATGGCCAGCGCAGCAACCAGGCGCTGGTCCATACGGTCGCGAAGCATAACCCAAACGGCCTCGAAGCCGCCCGCGCCCTCCAGATCGAAGCGGTGCTCACGGTCACGGCCCAGCTTCCAGCGGCTGTCCTGGTAGGTGAGCACGCGCAGCCGGCGGGGAGCGATCACGAGCTGCTGAACGTCCTCCCACCTCCAGCTCCACTGGTGCGCAGCACGGCCCCGTTCCCGATAGGTCATCCCTTCCGATGAGATGCTCAATTCCCCTGGGCCGCTGCGCCAGAAATGATCATGACGGACTCTGTAGCGAAGCGGCTCGGCGGACGCCGGCAGCATCAGGAACGCGACAAGACAGGCTTTAGTTCGAAGTGCCATTTCCACACCCTGTAAATCGCGGGATAAACCAGCAACTCCAGCAGGAACGAGGTCACGATGCCGCCGATCATGGGAGCGGCGATGCGCTTCATGACGTCGGCGCCCGTCCCCGTGGACCACATGATGGGCGCCAGGCCCACCAGCATGGTGGAGACAGTCATGAACTTGGGGCGCAGCCGCTTGACCGCGCCGGCGAGGATAGCCTCGTCGAGATCGCGCAGGCTGCGCAAGCGTTCCGATCGCCTGGCTTGCTGGTAGGCCAGGTCGAGGTAAAGAAGCATGAACACGCCGGTTTCTGCATCCACGCCCATCAGCGCAATCAATCCCACCCACACGCCGGTGGACATGTTGTAGCCCAGCCAGCGAACCAGCCAGATGGCGCCCACTGCGGAGAAAGGCACGGCGGCCAGAATGATCGCTGTCTTGACCAGTGACCGCGTGTTGGCGTAAAGCAGGGCGAAGACCAGAAACAGCGTCAGCGGCAGTACCAGTCTCAGCCGCTCACGCACCCGCAGCATGGCTTCGTACTGGCCGCTCCACTGCAAGGCGTAGCCAGGAGGCAGCGAGACTTGCTGACGCACCACGCGCTGCGCTTCCTCGACGTAACTGCCCACGTCACGTCCTGCCACGTCTACGAACACGTAGCCCGTCAACATGCCGTTCTCGTTGCGCAGCATGGAAGGGCCGCTCACCAGCCTCACGTCGGCAAGTTGGGCGAGAGGCACCTGAAACGTGTCCCCAGCGGCTGGCACGAGCACGCGTCGGATGCTTTCCGGGTCGCTGCGATAGTCACGCAGATAGCGCACGTTAACGGGAAATCGTCCGCGTCCCTCCACGGTGGTGGTCAGGTTTTCGCCGCCGATGGCGGAGAGAACCGCCATTTGCGCTTCCTCGATGCTCAGCCCGTAGCGCGCCAATTCTTCCCGCCGCCAGACGATGTCCAGGAAATAGCCGCCTGCGGCCCTCTCGGCGAAAGCGCTGCGCGTGCCCGGCACCCCGGAGAGCGCGCGCTCGATCTCCCGGCTGATACGCTGGACTTGGTTGATATTGGGACCAGACACCTTGACGCCCACGGGTGTGCGCATGCCCGTGGTCAGCATGTCAATGCGGGCCTTGATGGGCATCGTCCAAGAGTTGGTCACGCCCGGTATCCGGAGAGCCTGGTCGAGCTCTTCTACCAGTTGTTCGGTCGAGATGTGGTCGGGAGTGATCCGGCGCAGTACGGGCTTGAGCCACTCGGGGGCCCACTCCGAATACCAGGTGGAGCGCCTGCGCCACTGATCTTTGGGTTTGAGGACAATGACTGTCTCCATCATGGAAAGCGGCGCCGGATCCGTTGAGGTTTCGGCGCGCCCGGCTTTGCCCAGCACAGTTTCCACTTCCGGAAAGCTCTTGATGATCCGGTCCTGGACCTGCAACAATCGCTGC
>JBMFPL010000140.1:0-8465 GCA_049969115.1 Bryobacteraceae bacterium
GACGGCGCCGAGCCCGAGCTCCGCGCTCGAGCAGACCGTTCGGGCGCCCGGGCTCGCGAGCTGTTCTCGGGCAACCGGGCGGGACCCGGCCAACGGTAGCGGCAGGCCGGAGCCCGCAAAGGATCCCAGCCACCGTTTTTCGCTCGCGCCGGCCGACGACCCCGGTCCACTCGCTCAGGCTCGCAACCCAACGGGTTTGATCGGCCAATGCAACGAGTCCGGCGGGCAGGCGCCTGACAGGGCGCAGGGCGGAGACGAAGCCGCGGCAGGCCCGGCCAGACGCAACGCGCGCAACAGTGAGGCGCTCGCGCGGGAGGACCAACTCGGCCTGCAGCAAGCGGCGCAGCACGCGGCGCCGGTGGCCACCGGGGCGGGCTCTAAGCTCGAGGGACCCGCGGCGCGCGGCGAGACTGCGCAGGCCGCCCGGGCCCGCCCAAACGAGGTCGAAGCGCGACAGCCGGTCGGAGCCCCATCACGGCGCGAGATCTCGTTGCGGATCGAGGCCGCGACGCCCGCAGGCCGCGCCAAGGGCCCAGTGGCGGTTCACCTGGTCGAGCGGGCCGGGCGGATCGAGGTGCGGGTGCGCAGCGCCGATCCGCAACTTCGCCAATCCTTGCAGCGCGAGGCGCCGGCCCTGGTCGAGCGGCTGGAGAGCGAGGGCTTCCGCGCCCGCGTGCTGCCCTTGGTAGCCGAGAGCGCCCCGGCCGGGCCATCCTGGTCGCGGCCGTGGCCCTCGCAGCCTGCGTTCTGGGCGGAGGCGGATGCAGGCCGCGGCGGGGCGGGCCAGCAGTCGTGGCGCCAACGGGATCGCAGGCACGATCCGCGCGCAGGCCAGCAGGAGGACGGGGCCCAGCAGATTCTCAGTTTCAGGAGGTTGCACGATGGCTTCCTCGATTGACGCTGTAAGGGCTGCCCAGGGCGGCGCCTCTGCAACAAGGGCCGACCAGGGCGCCGATAAGGCCGCCGCCGCGGCGAGCGACGCCCTGGCGCAGAAGGAGACATTCCTGAAGTTGCTGGTGGCGCAGATCCGCAACCAGAATCCGCTCCAGCCGGCCGATGCCATCCAGTTCGTCACGCAACTGGCGCAGTTCAGCGAGCTGGAGCAGTTGATCGCCATCCGCGCCGAGCTGGGTGAGTTGCGACAAGCGCTGGCGGGCGAGGCCACGCAAGCGGGCGAGAACCAGCCTGCCAGCCATACAGGCACCAATTACACAAGGAGCCAGTGAAATGTTCCAGGCATTCAACACCGCGCTTTCTGCTCTGGCCGCTCACGCCACTGCGGTGGACGTGGTGGGCAACAACCTGGCCAACCTGAACACGCCGGGCTACAAGGCCAGCACGGTTTCCTTCCGCGATCTGGTCACACAGTCGGTGGGCACCGGGCTGGGCGAAACGCAGGTGGGCTTCGGCACTGGCCGGCCGTTCACCTTGCGACTGTTCTCCCAGGGCGCCATCCAGACCAGCCTCGACCCGCTGGACGCCGCGATCCAGGGCGACGGGTTCTTCGTGCTGCGTAACAACCACGGGGCGATGCTGTTCACCCGCGCGGGCAATTTCCAGGTGGACGTGAACGGCTATCTGATGACGCCCTCGAGTGAGCGGGTGCAGGGCTGGATGGAGGGGCCGGATGGCACGGTGAACACCAACAGCGCCATCGGAGACATTCGCATCCCGGTAGGAACGCTCAAAACGCCGGTAGCGACCACGCGCTTCTCGGTGGATCTGAACCTCGATGCGGGCGCTGTGGCCGGGCAGCCCACGGGCGTGTTCTCGACCGCTGTCGAGGTAATTGACTCGCTGGGGGTGACCCACGTGCTGACCATCACCTTCACCAAGACGGATAACCCCGGCGAGTGGCACTACAGCATCGAGATCCCTGGCGCCGACGTGGGATCGGACAATGCCACCGAGGTTCTGGCCGAGGGCACGGTGACTTTCGACTCCTTCGGGAAGCTGACCAGCCCCGCTTCGGATTCGCCTTCGGTGAACTTCCAGATCACCGGTCTGGCCAGCGGCGCGGCGGACATGAACTTGGATTGGTTCCTGTACACGCCCAACGGCATCCCGCGGCTGACGCAATACCGGCATCCTTCCGCCCTTTCCGCGGTCGAGCAGGACGGAGTGGCGCCGGCGGCCCTGATTCGCGTGGCAGTGGGTGACGGCGGTCGTATCCTGGCGCAGTATTCCAACGGGCAGCAGCGCGTGGTAGGGCAGCTCGCGCTGGCTTCGATCCGCAATCCCGACTCGCTGATTGCGGTGGGCAACAACAACTTCCAGATGAGCGCGCGCACGGCCCTGCCGGCGATCGGGCTGCCGGATACGGCGGGGCGCGGTCAGGTGGTGGGCGGCGCGCTGGAAAGCTCGACGGTGGAGATCGCGCGCGAGTTCACCAACCTGATCGTCTACCAGCGCGGCTTCCAGGCCAACGCGCGCGTGGTGGTGACCGCCGACGAGCTGAGCCAGGAAACGATCAACCTGAAGCGCTAATCGCGGCCGGCAGCCAGCGCAGTCTCGGGGTGGCAGCAAACGGGGGCGGACGATGGCGTTCGAGCTCGCGGGCGGGTAGGCAATGACGCCGCAGGAAGAGATCGCATTTTACGCTGATGTACCCGTCGAGGTCGAGCTGGTGCTGGATCGCATGACCATGAGCGTGGCCGAGATCCTTCAACTGAAAGAGGACAGCTTGGTGCGGCTGACGCGTTCGGCGGGCGAGAACATTGACGTCTACGCGGGCGAGACCCTGCTGGCCTTCGGGGAAGTAGTGGTGATCGAATCCACCATCGGAGTGCGGTTGACGGATTTCCCGCACGAGGAGTGAGCAGGGAGGCAGCGCCGGTGAGCGAGTGGGTACGCGCGCTGGTTTCGATCGCGCTGGTGCTGGGACTGGCGGTGGCCGTGCGCTGGTGGGCGGGCAGGGTGCGCCTGCCGCTGGCGAGGCCCCGCGGAAGACGCGGCTGGGAACGGCTGGAGCCAGTGGACCGGCTGCCGCTGTCGCCCCGGCACAGCCTGCACCTGGTGCGCCTGGGCGACAGGCTGCTGCTGATCGGGGCCCATCCCTCCGGCTGCAACTTGATCGAATCGTTGCCCGCGCAGCGGACCGGGGACGCCGAGCGGGCGAGCGAACTCGAGGAGGCCTAGTGATGGCGCTGTTGGCGGCCAACCCGTTGGCGCCCTGGCTGGCGGGCCGGGACGGCTCGCTGAGCCTCCCCATGCAGATTCTGCTCTTGCTGACGCTGCTGGCCCTGTTGCCCGCGATCGTGGTCTCGCTGACGCCGTTCCTGCGCATCGTGGTGGTGCTGCATTTTCTGCGGCAGGCGCTGGGAACGCAGTCCACGCCCTCCAACCAGGTGCTCGTGGGCCTGGCCCTGTTCCTGACCATCCTGGTCATGCAGCCGGTTGCAGTCCAGATGTACGAGCGGGGCTGGGCGCCGCTCGAGCGAGGCCAGGCCAGCCTGGAGCAGGCTTTTCGCGAAGGAACCGCCCCGCTGAAAACTTTCCTGCTGCGCTACGCGCGGGAGAAGGAGATTAGGCTGGCACTCGAGATCGCGCGCGCCCCGGCGCCCCGCAGGCCGGAGGACCTCGAGCTGCGCGTATTGATCCCCGCTTACATACTATCGGAGCTGCGTGTGGCCTTCCAGATCGGCGCCGTCCTGTTCTTGCCTTTTCTGGTCATTGACCTGATCGTCGCCTCGGTGACGCTGTCCATCGGCATGATCCAGTTGCCGCCGGTGATGATCTCGGCGCCCTTCAAAGTGCTGCTGTTCGTGCTGGTGGACGGCTGGACGCTGGTGGTGGGCTCGCTGATGCGGAGCTTTTACTGAACGGGGGAACGATGACTCCTGAAGCAGCCATTCATCTGATCCGCCAGGCGCTGCTGACCGCGTTATGGGTGAGCGCGCCGCTGTTGGCGCTGGGTTTTGTGGTGGGGGTAGTGGTGAGCCTGGTCCAGGTGCTCACTTCGATGCAGGATGCCGCGTTCAACGCCATTCCCCGGCTGGGAGCCTTCCTGGCCGGCTTCCTGTTGTTGCTTCCCTGGATGCTGCGCTACATGACTTCCTACACGCAGGCGCTGCTCGGGGATCTCAGCCGGTATGCACGCTGAGGGGCCAGAACGGAGGCCGGGGGCACGGGCGGCGCGCGTTCGGGCAATTGCGAGCGCCGAGCGCGTTTGGCCAGGCGGGAGAGTTCGGCAGTGCAGGCGCTGCTGCTGAGTTTCTTGCTCGTGCTGGCGCGGGTGGGCGGGGCGCTGGTTTTCATCCCGCTGCCGGGCATCCGGCAGGGACCGGCGCCAGCCCGGCTGGTGCTGGCCGTGGTGATCGCGCTGGCCCTGTACCCCGCCTGGCCCGAGGCGCCTGGGCCTTCACCCACCGCGGCGCGGATGGCGGCCTGGCTGCTGGCCGAAGTGGCCTTCGGGTTGAGCGTGGGCGTGCCGGTTGCGTTCTTGAACGAGGCGTTCGTGCTGGCGGCGCAGATTTTCGGGCTCCCAGCGGGCTATTCGTACGCGGCCACGATCGACCCGGCCACGGAAGCCGACAGTGCGGTGCTGCTGGTGCTAGCGCAGTTCCTGGCCAGCCTGCTGTTCTTCGCCCTGGGCTTGCATCTGGAGGTGCTGCGCGTGTTCGCCCAGAGTCTCCGGGCGTGGCCGCCGGGCGCCTTCGCGATAAGCTTGGTGGGCGCCGAAGGGGTCATCGCCCTGGGCGCAGCAATGCTTTCCACCAGCTTGCGGCTTGCCCTGCCCGTGGTGGGTCTGTTGCTTCTTGCCGACGTGGCCCTGTCGCTGCTGGGGCGCATCCACTCCCATCTTCAACTGCTCATGCTGGCTTTCCCGGTGAAGATGCTGGGCGCGCTGGCCATGCTGGCTGCGGTGCTGGGGCTGTACCTGAGGGTGTACCGGGCTGCGGCGGGGCAGACCTTCCATCTGCTGTGGGAGGTGACGGCGGGCCGTGTCGGATAGGTCGCAGCGCACCGAGCAGCCAACCCCTCGCCGCATCGAGAAGGCGCGGCGCGAAGGGCGTTTCCCCACCAGCCGCGAATTCGTCGCCGCCGTGCAATTCCTGGTCTTCGTGCTAGCGGCGGCCACGGTGGGCAAGGCGCTGATGGCAGGGCTGGTGCAAGGAACGCGCCGGCTGCTGGCCCAGGCCTTCCACGGTGAGCTGAGCGTGCCGCGCCTGGCAGGGCTGCTCAATGTAGCGGTATCGCGAGAGCTGGTGCCGCTGGCGTGGCTGGGTGCCTTGCTGGTGGGGGCGACGCTGGTCACGCAGCTTGCCCTAACGCGTTTCGGCTTTTCCGTCAGGCGGCTCCGGCCGGACCCGCAGCGGTTGAATCCGCTGGCGCGGTTGCGCGACCTGCCGCGGCAAAACGGGCCGCTGTTTTTCCAAGCGATCCTGCTGCTGCCCTTGTTCGGCCTGGCGCTTTACGGGGTGATCCGGAGCAACCTCGAGGAGCTGGCTGCGATGGGACTAGAGGCGCCGGGGCGGGGCGCGGCGCGGCTGGGCGCCATCCTGATGGCGCTCATCTGGCGCGCCGGGCTGGTTTTCCTGGTCTTCGGGGCATGGGATCTGTGGCGCCAGCGCCGGCGTTACATGGCCGAACTGCGCATGACCAGGCAGGAGGTGCGCGATGAGGCCAAGGAAATCGAGGGCAACCCGCAGGTGCGCGCGCGCATCCGGCGGCTGCAACGCGAAGTGCTGCGCCGGCGCATGATGCAGCAGGTGCCCAAGGCCACTGCGGTGGTGGTCAATCCCACGCACTACGCCGTGGCCTTGCGCTACCGCATGGAGGAAATGCCCGCCCCGGTGGTGGTGGCCAAAGGGAAGAACTACCTGGCCCTGCGCATCCGCCAAGTGGCGGTCGAAAACCAAGTACCGGTGGTGGAGAACCCACCGCTGGCGCAGGCGCTTTACCAGAGCTGCGAAGTGGGCCACCCGATCCCGGTGCACCTGTACCGGGCGGTAGCCGAAGTATTGGCGTATATCTACCGGCTGATGAACGGGCGGCTGCCGGGTTAGCGGGGTGGTGCATCCGGTGACAGGCGCAGGCTGGCGGCAGGGGCACGATGGCGGTGAAAAGGCGAGGCATCGCCAGGGCATGGTGAGGCTGGGAAAGGACTGAGAAGGGCTATGGCGGAGGCGAAAGCAGCGGCACCCACGAGCGTCGGAGCGGCAGCCGGCGCGAGCATCCTGGTGCGGATCAACGTGGCCGAGCTGAGCGTGCCGCTGGCGGTGCTGGCCATTTTGCTGGCCATGCTCACGCCGGTGCCGCCCTGGCTGATGGACGTGCTCATCGTGACCAACATCACGCTCTCGGTGATCGTGCTGCTGGTTTCGCTTTACATCCTGCGGCCCATCGAGTTCAACGTGTTCCCCACCACCCTGCTGCTGATGACCCTGTTCCGGCTGGCGCTCAACGTCTCGTCCTCGCGCCTGATTCTGCTTTACGGGAACACGGGCACGGCGGCAGCCGGGCACGTCATCGAAGCCTTCGGCCAGTTCGTGGTGGGCGGCAACTACATCATCGGCGTGGTGATTTTCCTGGTGCTGATCGCCATCCAGTACGTGGTGATCAACCACGGCGCGGTGCGCATTTCCGAGGTCACCGCGCGCTTCACGCTGGACGCGCTGCCGGGCAAGCAGATGTCCATTGACTCGGATCTGAACGCGGGCCTGATTGACGAGGCCGAGGCCAGGCGCCGGCGCAGGCAGCTGGCTGCGGAGGCCGAGTTCTACGGGGCGATGGACGGGGCCTCGCGCTTCACCCAGCGCGACGCGGTGGCCAGCATCATCATCACCGGCATCAACATCGTGGCGGGCTTTCTGATCGGGGTGCTGCAACATGGCATGGAGCTCAGAGAGGCGCTGGCCACCTACACGGTGCTGACCATCGGCGACGGCCTGGTCACCGTGATCCCGGCGCTGATGATCTCGATTTCGGGCGGGTTGATCGTCACCCGGGCCAGCTCGGAGGTGCGGCTGGGCACGGAGTTCCGCCGCCAGGTCTTCGGCAACGCGCAGCCGCTAATGCTGGCGAGCGCGGTGCTGCTGGCCATGGCGGCCTTCCCGGGCCTGCCCAAGCTGCCGTTCCTCGGGCTGGGCGCCGGCCTCGGGGTGGCAGCCTGGCGAATGACGCGCGCGCCCTCCACGCCCGAACGGGCGCCAGCCGCGGCACCACCGCCCCCGCGCGAGAATCTGGAGGCGCTTTTGAAGATCGAGCCGGTGGCGGTGGAGCTGGGCTTGGGGCTGGTACGGCTGGTCGAGGGCGGCCAAAACTCCCCCCTGTTACGGCGCATCGCGGCCATACGCCGGCAGCTCGCGCTGGATCTGGGTTTCGTGCTCCCCGCCGTGCGGGTCACCGACAATCTCTCGCTGCGCTCGCGCGAGTACGTGATCCTGATCAAAGGCGCCGAGGTGGGCCGGTTCGAGATCCGGCAGGGCATGGAGCTGGCCATACCTACCGGGCGCCCGGCCACCCCGGTCGAAGGCGAACCGACACGCGAGCCCGCCTTCGGCCTGCCCGCCGTGTGGATCCGTCCGGAACAGGTGGAAGCGGCGCGCAGTGCAGGCTACACGGTGGTCGACGCGGTGGCCATCATCGGAACCCACCTGAGCGAGATCGTGCGCCGCTACGCCCACGAGCTTTTCTCGCGGCAGGACGCCAAGCGCCTGCTGGACCGCGTGGCCGAAGAAAACCCGAAGGTGGTCGAGGACCTGGTGCCCAAACTGCTGCCCCTGGCCACCGTGCAGAGGGTGCTCCAGAACCTGCTCCGCGAGCAGGTCTCGATCCGGGATGCGGTGAGCATCCTGGAGGCGCTGGGCGAAGCGGCACAGATCACGCGCAATCCCGTGCTGCTCACCGAGTTCGTACGGCAGGCGATCCGACGCACGGTGGTGAAACCCTATCTGGGCCGCAACGGCGACCTGCCCGCCTTCCTGCTGGATCCCTCCATCGAGCAGGAAATCGAGGCGGCCGTCGAACATGGCGAGCACGCCAGCCATCTGGGCCTGTCGCCCCAGCGCATGCGGGCGATCGTGGACAAGATCCGGCATGCAGTCGGTCCTCTGGAGGGGCCGGCGGTCATGGTGACCAGCTCGGGTGCGCGGTATTTTTTGCGCCAGCTTCTCGAGCAGGCGCTTCCACAGCTTTACGTGCTGGCGCACAACGAGATTCCACCGGAAACCCGCGTGGTTTCCCTGAAGCAGATCCAGTAGGAGCGAACGTTCATGAAGCTGAAATCCTACTTTGTTCCTTCCGTGGCGGCGGCGCTGGCGCTGGCCCGAGAGGAACTGGGGCCGGAAGCAGTGTTGCTGGAGACACGGCCCGCGCCGCCGGAGGCGGCTCATCTGGGCCGTTACGAGGTGATCTTCGGGACCCTGCCCGCCGGCGGCGCCTCGCGCTATGGCAAACAGGGGGCCGAGACGGCGGCCGACGGAGCCATCGGGACCCTCATGCGCGAGGTCGAAAGGCTCCGC
>JBMFPL010000141.1:0-8463 GCA_049969115.1 Bryobacteraceae bacterium
GCGGCCTCGGCTTCAGCAAGGAGGACCGCGACGAGAACATCCGCCGCATCGGTTACGTAGCGCACCTGCTGGCGCGCAACGGCGTCATCGTGCTGGTGGCTGTCATCTCTCCCTACCGCGAGGTGCGGGACGAGGTGCGCAGGCTGATCGGCGACTTCATCGAAGTCTACGTGAACGCTCCCCTCGAAGTCTGCGAGCAGAGGGACGAGAAAGGCCTCTACCGCAAGGCGCGGGCGGGCGAGATCAAGGGTTTCACCGGCATTGACGATCCTTACGAGCCGCCGCCGGCGCCCGAGGTGGAGTGTCGCACAGATCTGGAGACCGTCGAGCAAAGCGGCGCGAAGGTGTTGGCTGCGTTGCGCGAGCGCGGTTACATCTGAGCCAGCGCCTCAGGTGCCTGCCCGCTGCGCGAGCGCTCTGAGTTCCGCTGCCGTCTCGCGGGCCTTCTCCCACAACAGCCCATGCTCGCTGCCGCAGCCGACGAAGCGCATGCCGCGCTCGGTCCACTTTTTGGCCAGGGCGGGCGTGCGAACCTGGATGCCCGGCGCGACGTTGTGCCGCTTGCAGCTTTCCATCAGCTCCAGAACCGTATCCACCAGCCTGGGATGCTCGAACTCACCCGGCACGCCCAGGGCGATCGAGAGATCGGCCGGGCCGACCATGACCACGTCAATGCCCGGCGTGGCCAGCAGCTCCTCGCGCTGCTCGATGGCGGCGCGCGTTTCGAACTGGACGACGACCAGGGTATTGGCGTTGAGGTGGGCGATGATTTCGGGGAAGCTGCGCGCTTCATATTCCAGTTGGGGCGGCGTCAGGCCGTAGCCGCGCACGCCCTCGGGCGGGAAGCGCGTCCAGCGGGTGGCTTCGGCTAGCAGCGTCCTGGATTCGACGCGGGGGAAGATGACGCCCTGCGCGCCCGCGTCCAGCGCCCGCGCCACCAGCGTGTACTGGAGCTCGCCCACGCGCACGATGGGCGTGACGTCGCGCTCCAGGCAGGCGCGGATCAGCGCGTGCAGCGTCTCCAAATCGAACGGCCCGTGCTCTCCGTCGAGGAACACGAAATCGAAGCCGGCCGCGCCCAGTAACCGGGCGATTTCGGGACAGCCGAATTGCTGGATGGCGCAGCCGAAAACCGTTTCTCCCTGCGCGAGTCGTTGTTTGGTCCGGTTGGTCCGCATGTTTTCGTTCCTGCTGGCTGCGGCGCAAAGAAAGCCTCATTATAATCGGGAACAACTATGCCCATGACGAGACGTGATCTCCTTTTCAGTTCCGGAGTTGCTATGGCTGCGGCGCCGCAATCGGTGAGCCGCTACGTACGCTTCCGCCGCGGCGGGACCACGGCCTACGGCCTCCTGGAGGGCGAGCTGGTGCGCGAGCTGCGCAACTCGCCGTTCACGGGCGCTCAGCCCACGGGCAACGTTTACAAACTGGCTGAAGTCAAACTGCTCTATCCCTGCCAGTCGGGCAAGATCTTGGCGGTGGCGCTCAATTACAAGAGCCACCTGGGCGATCGCAAGCCGCCCGCCCAGCCGGAGCTGTTCTGGAAGCCGGTGAGCGCGCTCCAGAATCCGGGCGATCCCATCGTGATCCCGCCGGACGCCCGCAACGTGCATTACGAGGGCGAGCTGGTGCTCGTCATCGGGCGGCGCGTGCGCAACGCGACGATCGAGCAGGCGCGCGAGGCCATCTTCGGGGTCACCTGCGGCAACGACGTCAGCGAGCGCGACTGGCAGAACGGCGACATCCAGTGGTGGCGGGCCAAGGGCGCCGACACTTTCGCGCCGCTGGGGCCGGCGATCGCGACGGGCCTGGACTACGGCAAGCTGCGCCTGCGCACGCGCCTGAACGGCGAGGTGGTGCAGGAACAATCCACTTCCGACTTGCTTTTCGACGGCCCCGCCATCGTGCGTTTCGCCAGCCGCTACGTGACGCTCGAGCCCGGCGACGTGATCTTCACGGGCACCCCGGGCACGACGCGCGCGATGAAGCCGGGCGACGTGGTGGAGGTGGAGATCGAAGGGATCGGCGCGCTGCGGAACCCGGTGAAGGCGGCGTGAACCGCTTCACGCCAGCGGCTGGGCGCGCTGGATCAGATGCAGAAGGTTGCCCTCGGGATCCTTGAAGAAGACCACGCGATTGCCTTTGCTTTCCGTGGGCTCGCCCACGAATTCCACCTGCGCGGCGTGAAGCCGGCGCAAGGCCGCGTCGAAATCGGCCACTGCTAGCGCGATGTGCCGCAGGCCGGGGCTGGTCTGGGTGGCCGGCGCGCGCTCGCCTTCCGCTGTGATGATCTCGATCATCATCCCGTCGGGCGCTTTCACGAACACGGTACAACCGGAGTTGTAGTTGATCACGAAGCCCAGCGTCTCCACGTACCACCGGGCCAGCCTCTGCGGATCCACCGAGGCGATGGCGATATGTTCGATGCCCTTGATCATACCCAGCGATTCTATCAGGGCTAGACTCTTGGGTATGCGCTCGATGCTTGCCTGCTTGGTTTGCGTTGCAGCCCTCGCTGCCGCGCGGCCGCTGCCGGGCACGAGGGCATGGAGGCTGGAGGGCGACCCCGCCCAACAGATGGTCGAGGGCATCCACCGTTACTTGGACCGGGCGATCGCGGAGGCTGCGGCACGCCGGCCCGCGCCCAATCGCGAACGGTTGCGCAAAGTCCTGGGCGTGGTGGACGCGCGCGTGGCGCGGCCCGTGCTTCGGCCGGACGCCACCCTCGAACAACCAGCGCTGGTGGCGCGGGGTCGCGGCTACCGCGCAATCGCCGTGCGCTGGCCGGTGATGGGCGCGATGGAAGGCGAGGGCCTGTTGCTCGAACCTGAGCGGCCGCCGGTGGCCCGCGTCGTTGCACTGCCGGATGCCGATTGCACGCCGGAGATGGTCGCCGGCGTCGCCTCCGGCCTGCCCCTGGAAGCGCAGTTCGCACGGCGACTCGCGGAGAGTGGCAGCCTGGTGCTCGTGCCGGTACTCATAGACCGGCGGGACGAGTTCTCGGCGAACCCCGCCATCGGTCGCCGCACCAACCAACCGCACCGCGAATTCATTTATCGGATGGCGTACGAAGCGGGGCGGCACATCATCGGCTACGAGGTCCAGAAAGTGCTGGCGGCGGTGGATTGGTTCGCGGGCTCGGCGCCCAGGCGGCCGATAGGCGTGGCGGGCTACGGCGAGGGCGGGCTGATCGCGCTTGCCGCGGCGGCTCTCGATGAGCGGATTGACGCGGCACTGGTGAGCGGCTACTTCGGCCCGCGCGAAGGCATGTGGCAGGAACCGATTTATCGCAACGTGTGGCGTTATTTGGGCGATTTCGGCGACGCGGGCGTAGCGGGTCTGGTCGCGCCGCGGGCGTTGATCGTGGAGGCAGCGCGCGCGCCGGAAGTCGCGGGGCCGCCGCCCGAAAGCAAGGATCGCAGGGGCGCCGCGCCCGGCCGGATTGTGACGCCATCGCTCGAAGAAGCGCGAAAGGAAGTAGAAAGGGCGCGCCGGCATTTCGAGCGTGCGGGTGCGGCGGGGCGCTTACAGTTTGTGCCGGGCAGCCAGCATCCGGGATCCGAAGCCGCGCTCGGGGCGTTTCTGGGGGCGCTCGGCGTGCACGGTGGGTTGCGCGAGGCGGGGCCGGCGCCGGTGGCCGCGCGGCGCCTTGGCGATCCGCGGGAAAGGCAACGGCGGCAATTCGAGCAAATGGTCGAGTTTACGCAGGCCGCGGTGCGGCGATCGGAGAGCGTGAGGAAACAGTTCTGGCAGCGCGCGGACAAATCTTCGCTGGAGGCGTGGGCCAAGAGCACGGAATGGTACCGGCGCTACTTTTGGGAAGAAGTCATCGGGCGGCTGCCGGATCCGAGCGAGCCGCTGGCGGCCGAGACGCGGCGCATTTACGACGAGCCGCGCTGGATGGGGTACGAGGTGCTGCTGCCGGTCTGGCCCGATGTGTTCGCTTATGGGATCCTGCTGGTGCCGAAAGATCTGGCGCTCGGCGAGCGGCGCCCGGCCGTGGTATGCCAGCACGGCCTGGAAGGTCGGCCGCAGGATACCATCGAGCAACGGGGCGCCAGAGTCTACGGGCGTTTCGCGGCGCGCCTGGCCGACGAAGGATTCGTGGTCTACGCGCCGCAGAACCCCTACATCGGCGGGGACCGCTTCCGTCAGATCCAGCGCAAGGCCAACCCGCTGGGTCTGAGCCTGTTTTCCTTCATCACGGGGCAGCATCAGAGGACGCTGGAGTGGCTGCGCTCGCTGAATTTCGTGGATCCGGCGCGCATCGGGTTCTACGGGCTTTCCTACGGTGGCAAGACGGCCATGCGGGTTCCGGCGATCCTGCCCGGCTACGCGCTTTCGATCTGTTCGGGCGACTTCAACGAATGGGTCTGGAAGAGCACCAGAGTGGACGAGCCATTCAGCTACATGTACAGCGGCGAGTACGAAATGCCGGAGTTCGACCTGGCCGGCACGTTCAACTACGCGGAGATGGCGGCGCTGATTGCGCCGCGGCCCTTCATGGTGGAGCGCGGCCACCGCGATCCCGTCGGCATTGACGAGTGGGTGGCCTACGAGTACGCCAGGGTGCGGCGGCTTTACGCCGATCTGCGGATTGCGGAGCGCACGGCGATCGAGTACTTCGATGGGCCGCACCGCATCAACGGCGTGGGCACGTTCGAATTCCTGCGCCGCTGGTTGGGGCGGCCGGAGCGCTGAGCGGGGTGCGCCGCACTTCAGAGCCTGCGCAGCCTGAGGTTGCGGAACTCGATCCGCATGGGCTTTCCGGCGTGCAACTGGAGGCCGAGCAGACCATCCAGCGAGCGCCCTTGCGAGTCCTCGTCAATCAGCGCGGCCATCAGCCGCCCGTTGACCACGTGCAGGAGCAGGTTGCCGCGGGCGATGATGTGCATGCGGTTCCAGTCGCCGGTTTTCAGCTCCGCTCTCAGTTCCTCGGGCTGGCCGGTGACGCCGATCAGTTTGCGGACGCCGCCCGGGGTGATCCGCGTGAACTGGCCGCGCGGGGCGAGGAAGCCGCGACCGCGCTCTTCGAACACCATGCCAGTGTAGGTGTCGCGCCCGTCCATGTCGGCCTGGTAGCCTTTCATGGCCCACGGGCCGGCGCCGGGCACGCGCTGGCTGCGATACTGCACGCCGCTGTTGGCAGCATCGCTGAGCCTGTATTCGAGCTTCAGTTCGAAATCGCGCAGCACGCCGCCGCGCCAGATGAGGAAGGTGTTTTGCGCGACCGGTTTCTCGGGCTTGCTTTCGGCCACGATGGCGCCGTTTTCGACGCGCCAGAATGCGGGGTCGCCGTCCCAGCCTTCCAGCGTCTTGCCGTCGAAGATCGGCTCGAAGCCGGCGTCGTCATCCGCGGGCGCGAGGGCCTGTTGCCCGGCGCGTTGCGCGGTCCGGGCGAGAGGAGGGGCGGCGAACCATGCCACGAGGGCGGCGCACAGCAGCGCGCAACCAGCCAGCGCGATGCGCGACATGGGACCTCCTAGATGCGCCACGGCTCCCTCAGCGCGCGCGAGCGCATGCGGTTGGCTTGCTCGTCGCCCACGAACTCGGCTTTGGCGGGATCCCAAGTCAGTTTGCGCCCAAGCTGGAAGGCGATGTAAGCGGCATGGCAGACGATGTGGCTGTTGGCGGCAACCTGGGCGTTGGCCCGCGGTTGCGAGCGGGTCTTGATGCCATTTAGAAAGTCCCGGACGTGATGGTGCATGGCCGCCTTGTAATCGCTCACCGGGCGAAGGAACTCACGGATGTTTTCCGAGCTCTCCATCCTGCTGGTGTCGCCGGTTTCCACCCAGCCGTCCTCGCCCTCGAAGCGAACGCTGCACGAGCCCAGGCCCATCCAACCCGAGTCGCGCATCACCAGTTCGACGCCGTTGGCGTAGCGGCAGCGCACGGCGAACGGGCCATGGATGCTGCCCTCGGGCTGGTATTCGATGGGCTGGGTGTGGTCGGCGTCGTTGGCCCACTGGCATAGATCTACGGTGTGCGATCCCCACTCCAGGATGCTGCCGCCGTGGAAATCGAAGAAGTTGCGCCAGCGGCCTTGCACGTAAAGGTGATTGAAGGGGCGCCAGGGACAAGGCCCGAGCCACCGGTCCCAGTCCACAACGAGCCTGGAGGGTTCGGGCTCAGCGGGCAGCCAGTCGTGACTGGGCACCGCAGGCATGCTACGTCCTTCCACCAACTGCGCGTGCAAGGTTTTCAATTTTCCCAGGCGCCCGTGGCGGGCCAGCTCTACGGCCAGCACGAAATTGCCTGCGTTGCGGCGCTGGGTGCCTGCCTGGTAGATGCGGCCGTAGCGGCGGAAGGTCTCGGCCAGCGCCTGGCTTTCGGCGATGGTCATCGAGCAAGGTTTCTCGCAATAGACATCCTTGCCGGCGCGCGCGGCGAAAATGGCCAGCAGGGCGTGCCAGCGGTCGCCAGTGGCAATCAGCACGGCGTCAATGGCGGCGCGCGCCAGCAGTTCCTCATGGCTGGAGTACATGGCGCAATCGCGGTTGCCGTAGTGCCGGTCCACGGTGGTCTTGACCACTTCGCGGCGTTCCTCGCGCACGTCGCAGACGGCGACGAACTGCACGTCCTTCTGGGCGAGGAAGGATTGCAGGTCATAAGCGCCGCGCGAGCCGATGCCGATGCCGGCCATGACGATGCGATCGCTGGGCGGGACAGCGCCGCTGCGCTGGCCGAGGACCGTCGAGGGGACGACGAGAGGAGCGGCCGAGAGCGCGGCGGCCTGAATGCCGCCTTTCAGGAACTGCCTTCTGGCAATGCCGTGGTTTCGTGCAGGCATGAGTGGCCTCCTTATCGCTCGCCGGGCAGGGAATTCTCCGCGAGGAATGCCGAATGCATGGCCGCCATGCGCACGGGCTTGGGGATGTCCGGCCGCATCAGCCTCTGATAGAGGGCCATGCCGCGTTCCCGTTCTCCCTGCGCGAGCAAACTTTCGGCGCAAACCAGGCAGGCGGCGGCCAGCGTGGACCGCACCTCGCCTCTGGTGCGCCTGAGCGCGTCTTCGAGAATGCGGGCTGCGCGGAGGCCACCGATGCGCCCCAGCGCGGCAGCCGCGGCCTGGGCCGCTGCCGGATCCGTCGTCCCCACCAGGCGGGCCAAAGCATCCACCGCTTGCGGATCGCGGCGGGCCCCGATCGAATTGATCACCCCGACGAGCAGGTTGCCCTTGACTTTCCTGAGGGCGGTGCGAAGCGCCTCGGCTGCTGCCGGGTCAGGGTTCGGCTCCAGCCCGAAGCGGGCGTAATGCGACAGTTGGGGATCGGCGAGCAGAGCGGCCAGCGCGGGCACGGCCCGCCCGGTTCCGATGGTCGCCAGGCGCTGGCAGGCCTTGGCCTTCTGGAAGACCGTGGCCTGCGGGTCTTCCAGAATCTTGATCAGGGCGGCTTCGGGCAGCTCGAGAATGGCTGCTGCCTGGAATTCGGGCGGAATCTCAGGCGACGGCGAGGCTCGCTTCGGCGCCGGTGTGGCGGGACGCTGGGCCTCGGCCTGCGTGACGCGGGATTCATTCAGCTTCATGGTCGAGCATCTCCCGGTTCTCGCTGCATCCAGGAAAGCGATCCCGCAGGCGAATCCTCGCCATCGCGCGGGTGCGCCGTCTTGCGCGCGCCGGCCGCCGTAAGCCATATTGAAGGATCACGGGAAAACAAACCTCCGGGCGGGCGCCCGGAGGATCGCTCCCCTTGCGAGGGGTGTTCTCGGCTGCCCGGCGTCGCCGAATGGGATCGCAATCGCAATGGAGCAGCTATTGTACTTCACCGAGCTGGTGGGCCTCAAGGTGTACGACTTGAGGGGGCGCAGGATCGGCCGTGTGGTGGATGCCGCCCTGGTCCCCCTGATAGATCCCTCGCGGGTGGATCGCTATCTGGTGGGTGGCGGCTGGACTTGGCTCACGGTCCGCTACGATCAGATCCGCAGCATCGGTTTGGACGGGATCCATTTGCAGGACGAGCGGCTGACGCCATACCACGAAGACGAGTACATGCTGCGCATCGGGCGCGATCTGCTCGACCAGCAAATTGTGGATGTGGACGGGCGCAAGGTGGTGCGGGTCAACGACGTCACCTTCCAGATCGCGTGCGAACAGGAGGCCGAGGTGCTACGCGTGCTCGAAGTGGATGTGGGTTTGCGGAGCATCCTGCGCCGGCTTTTTCAGGGTGTGCTGCCGCGCCGCTGGATCCGCCGCATCCAATCCCCCATCGCCCCCAACTCGATCCGCTGGGAGCACTGCAACATCATCGAACCGGATCCGCTGCGGCGCCTTCGATTGAACATTTCTTACTCCATGCTGGAGAAGCTGCACCCGGCCGACCTGGCGGACATCGTGGAAGAGCTGGGGCCGGAAGAGCGTGAATCCATCATTGCCGCCATCGACAGCGAAGTGGCGGCGGAGGCCCTTTCGGAAGTGGATCCCAAGACGCAGGCCGCCATTCTCGAAGCCCTGGAAGCGGAGAA
>JBMFPL010000142.1:0-3353 GCA_049969115.1 Bryobacteraceae bacterium
CGACGCGCCGCGTGCCGGCATGGATGCCCGTGTCGAGCCCGCCGATCACGCCGGCCAGCGCCACCGGCCCCCGCGCGTCGGCGATCACCAGTTGGGAAGGGTCAAGATGGTAGGTCTGCTCGTTCAGCGCCATAAGCCACTCGCCCTCGCGCGCACGGCGGACATAGATCGTCTCGCCCCGCAGCAGGTCATGGTCGAAAGCGTGCAGCGGCTGGGCTAGCTCCGCCATCACGAAGTTGGTCACGTCCACGATGTTGTTGATGGGATTCAGGCCCACCGCCTGCAAGCGGTACTGCAACCACAACGGCGAAGACTTCACCGTGACGTTTTCGAACACCAGCGCGCTGTAGCGCGAGCACAGCTCGAAGTCTTCGATCGCCACGCGGATGGGCGGCGGATCGGATGGCAGAGGAGCAGGTCGCACCGGGTCGCGCAAGCGCAGCCGCCGGATGGCGGCCACCTCTCGCGCTAGGCCCAGGTGTCCCCACAGATCGGGTCTGTGCGTCAGTGACTTGTTGTCAATCTCGAGAATCTCGTCGGGGAGGCAGCCCGGCAGTGGATCGCCGGGATCGGCTTCCAGCTCCAGAATGCCCGAAGCATCCCGATTAATCCCCAGCTCAGCACCGCTGGCCAGCATGCCGTCACTTTCCACGCCGTGGATGATCAGGTTGCCGATGCGTCCTCCCGGCAACTCGGTCCCGGCCGGCACGTAGGCCGAGACCATGCCCTCGCGGCAGTTGGGTGCCCCACAGACCACGGTCTTGATGCCGTAGCGGCCGGTGTCCACGACCACCCTGCGGTTGTGGCTGCCCGGGATCGGCGCCACGGAGAGCACCCGGGCGGCTACGACCTCGGCAAAGTGACGCCCGTAAGGCTCGACACCCTCGCACTCGGCGGTTTTCATGGTGATTTCCAGGCCGAGCGTGCGCGCGTCAACATCCAGGTCTTCAATGAGTTCGCGGAGCCAGTTAAAGGAAAACTTCATGGTTTTTCCTAGCGGGCCAACCTTCCCACACCGCCCTCAGAACTGCCTCAGGAATCTCAAATCCCCGCTCTGGAACCACCGGATGTCATCCAGGCCCCAGCGCATCATCGCCAGCCTCGTCAGCCCGAGGCCGAACGCCCAGCCCATCCACTCTTCTGGATCAATGCCGCTGGTGCGAAGCACGTTGGGATGCACCAGGCCACAACCCAGCATCTCGACCCAGCCGGTGTATTTGCAGACCGGGCAACCCCGCCCGTTGCAGACCAGGCAGGCCAGATCCAGCTCGAAGCCGGGCTCCACGAACGGGAAGTAACCAGGCCGCAACCGCACCTCGGTCTCCCGGCGAAAGATGTGATTCACCATGACCTTCATGAAATAGACCAGGTGCGCGATGGACACCTCGCGGTCGATCATCATTCCTTCCACCTGGTAGAAGGTGTGCTCGTGCGAGGCGTCCACCTCTTCATTGCGGAAAACGCGGCCGGGCGCGATCATGCGCAGCGGCGGCCGGAATCTCTCCATGCCGCGGACCTGAACGGGCGAAGTGTGCGTGCGCAGCAGGTGGCCGTCAACCAACCAGAACGTGTCCTGCACGTCGCGAGCCGGGTGATCGGGCGGGATGTTCAGCGCGTCAAAGTTGTGGTATTCGGTCTCGACTTCGGGCCCGTCCAGCACGGTGAAGCCCATGGAAACGAACAGCTCCTCGATCTCGTACTGGAGCTGGGTGATGGGATGCAGGCTGCCCGGGCGCGGTCCGGGAGCAGGACGGGTCAGGTCCAGCCACTCCGCATCCAGGCGCGCCTCGAGTTCGCGTCGCTCGAATTCGGCCTGTCGTGCGGCCAGCCGCTCCTCAATCTCCTGCTTGACGGCGTTCAGTAGCCGGCCGATGCGCGCCCGTTCTTCCGGGGCAAGAGTACCGAGCTGCTTCGAGATCTGGGCCAGCATTCCCTTGCGCCCGAGAGCTTCGATGCGCACGGCTTCCAGATCCTCGCGCTTGCTGGCTGCCTCGATGCGCTCGCGCGCGCGGGCCGCCAGAGCCGAAAGAAGCGATTCCAAAGACAGGGCGGATTCAGGCATCAGGGCTTAATCGCTTATTCTAGCGTGAGATGCCAGCAGGCCGCCGTTCAGGCTGCCGCCGGCGCAAACACTTCTTCCGCCTTGCCCAGCTCCCAGCCGAGGTGGTTGATGTAGAACAGCAGCAGCGTATCCGGATACTGGCCCCGGAATCGCTCCCACACGCGCTGTTGCCAGCCCTCGCTCAGGTACGGCGACGCATCCACGTCTTTCTCGAAAAAACCGTCGCGGTGAGGCACGCCGAGGAAGTCCAGCACGGCCTGCACCATTCCGAGGTTGGAAACGAGCACGCCCTGGGCCAGGTCCCGCGCCAGATCCTCGTCGCCCCCCACCAGCCGCGCCCAGAAGCGCGGCGCGCTCTTGCGCAGCGTCTGCGTATTCAGCTTGCGCACGTGAGCACGGACTTTCAGGCTTTCGTAAAGCTGATAGGCGCGCAGCGGCCCGATAGAAACATGACGGAGCAGCTCAGCCAGGCCCGTCTCGCCCAGCGTGCGGAAGACCTCGCTCAACTGCATAACAGCACAGGTTAGCACGGACCGGGCAGCGAGTCTTCGCGACCCGCCGCGGGCCTACGCGCGGTTCGGCACACACGGCCCTCGGCGCGGCAATCACCCGGAGCCCGCTCCCGGGTGGCGCTGCCGGGTCCGCCAACCTCCAGCCCCTCGAGCCGGTCGGCTGTCGCCTTCCCGCATCCGCGTCCAACCACGCCGGCCCCGGGCTGCTACGGGCGAGCCCGCTGCGGCCCGACATCGCGACCAGGCGCAAGGCAACCCGAGCGGACATCGCTTCACTGCCAACCGGACTGCGCAGAGGCGCCCACATTGAAGGCCCCCCGTGCCGACATCGCTCCCATACCACCCCAGGGCCCCGGGTAGCAGTCGCAGCTCGTGTAGCACTTTGGTTTGAATCGTATGCTATCCTCGTCTTTTTCTGCCCTCATCACCATGAACCGGAACGCGCCTGTCAGCTCCTTCCTGCGACGTCACTTCCGCCACTTCAACGCCCGAGCGCTGGTGGACGCCGCGGAAGCCTACTGCCGCCACCTGGAGCGCGGCGGCAAAATGCTGGTGGCCCTGGCCGGCGCGATGAGCACCGCCGAGCTGGGCCTGTCCCTGGCCGAGATGATCCGGCAGGACAAGGTGCACGCGGTCTGCGCGACGGGCGCCAATCTGGAGGAAGACGTCTTCAACCTCGTCGCCCACCACGATTACCTCCAGATCCCCCATTACCGCGATCTCACCCCTGCCGACGAAGCAGACCTCCGCGCCAGGGGAATGAATCGCGTCACCGACAC
>JBMFPL010000142.1:3363-8448 GCA_049969115.1 Bryobacteraceae bacterium
CGCCAATGGAAGACGGCTGAAGCCACCGGCGAGCGCCTGTTCCCATCGGAGTTCATCTTTCGCGTGCTGCGCGACCCCGAGGTCCGCGCCCGCTTCCAGATCGATCCGGGCGAAAGCTGGGTGCTCGCCGCCATGGAGACGGGCATTCCTGTCTTCGTGCCCGGCTGGGAGGACTCGACTCTGGGCAACACCTTCGCGGCTCACTGCATTCAAGGCGATTTGAAAAATCCGCACACGGTGCGCAATGGGATCGAAACGATGATCTGGCTGGCGGAATGGTACACGCGAACCGCGGCCGCCTCGCCCGTCGGGCTGCTGCAAATCGGTGGCGGCATCGCGGGCGACTTCGTCATCTGCGTCGTTCCCATGCTGCGCCAGGACCTGAAGCGGACGGAAACACCGCTTTGGAGCTACTTCTGTCAGATCAGTGACGCCACGACCAGCTACGGTTCCTACTCGGGCGCTGTGCCCAACGAGAAAATCACCTGGGAGAAACTCGATGTGCACACCCCCAGGTTCATGATCGAGTCCGACGCAACCATTGCCGCCCCTCTGCTGTTCGCTCTGGTTCTGGGCTGGTAGGCAAGCCAGCGGCCCCCCGCGCGAAATGTGCCGGCCGCTCCGACGCAAGCCTTCCAGGGCAGCGCCAGCGGTCTCGGACCGCTTTCAAACGAAAGCGCTGGAGTGAACGCGTGCGCTATGCTGGAATCAGAGAGGGAGATCGAGCGGATGAATCCACAGTCGAGCGAACACAAGTCTGCCGGCCGCACAGTGTTCTGCGTGAAGTTCAAGTGCGAAATGCCTGGCCTGGACGAAGTGCCTTTCGACGGCCATCCCCTGGGACAGCGGATCTACGAAAACGTATCCAAAGAGGCCTGGCGGCAATGGGTGGAGTACATGAAGATTCTCCTCAATGAGTACCGGCTCAATCTGGCCAGCCGCCAGGCGCAGGAGTTCCTGCTCAAGCGTATGGAGGAGTACTTCTTCGGCGAGGGGGCCGAATTGCCGCCTGAATACACGCCGCCGCAATCACAGCCTTGACGCCGCGCCTCAACCCGCACCCACCCGCGCGCTCCCAGACCAAGCGGATCTCGCCGGCAAGGGCCCGCACCAGCGGCGCCCGCGCCCACCCCTCGGGCGTGTAAACCAGCACGTCGCAGGGCACTGGCAGGGTGCTCAGGTCCCAGTCCGCTGCGCGACGAACAAAGGATTGTCGCGCCTGACTGACCACGGGGATCACATCCAGATCGCTGCCCGCGCCCCAGTCGCCGCGGGCCCACGAGCCGAAACAGCCCACGCGCAGGAGCTCCGCTCTCTGGCTGCCGGCGGAGTCCGCCCAGCTCTCCAGGGCTTCCAGCAGCTGGGCCGCGTCAGGCCATTTGAGCACGCACGAAGTCAAGGATCTCACCGGCATAGGCGATTGCCTCCCGGCTTTGCAGGGGACCATAGTGCTCAAAGGGCGCGCCCTCAGGGTGGCTGTCGGAATCGCGGGGCGGAATGTAGTAAGCCTCCAGCTTGCGGGCTTTTTCGATGAGATCCGCCGGGGGCGTCACTGCCGGGGAGCAGCTCTTGCAAGAGGCGGGCCACCACATGTCCCCAGGCTTCCTCCCGCAGCTCAAATGCAGCACCTTGACCGCCTTCTCAGCCCCCTGGTGGACGGCGAAGCAGGCCCACTCATGGAAGCCGCCGCGCGCCGATTCAGCGGCGTGCTGAAGATCGCGCTTTGCCTACGCCAGCCAGTCACGCGCCCGGTTCGCCATGCGCGCGCGCCTCACCGCTTGCTTAATTCGGCCTCGATAGCTTCCAGCTCGCGCCCCGCCTCGGCCCAGCGGCCCTGGCCAGCCAGCTCCCGGTAACGCATTAAGTGCTTGCGGATGACCTCGATGCGCGGATCGGGGGTGAACGCGGGCGCTGCGGGCGCCGGCGCCGCGCCTCGCGCTGTCTCCACCGTCCCTTTCATAATCGCCGCCAGTTCGGCCACCGCCTGCTCATAAGTGTCGGTGTAGATCAGATGGTTGCCCATGGCCATCACCACTTTGCGCAACTGCGGCATACGCGCTTCGGAGGCCTGGATGTAGAGCGGCTCGACGTAGAGGAACGTCTCGCCCAGGGGCAACACCAGCATCTGCCCGCGCAGCACCTGGGAGCCCTGCTGGTTCCACAAGGTCAGGTCCTTGGAGATGATCTGGTCCTGGTTAACGCGAGCCTCGATCTGCATGGGGCCGTAAATGAGTTCCTGCTTGGAGAGCAGCAGGAACAGAAGCTCGCCCAGGTGTTCCCCATCGCAGCGCGCCACCATCAACCCGATCATGTTGTCTTTGTTCCGCGGCGTGAAGGGCAGGATCAGGAGGAATTCCGCCGTGTCCTCGCCGGGCAGCGTCGCCACCACGTAGGTGGGCGCGACCTGCTGGGGTTGCCCACCCTGGCCCTGAATGTTGCGGGCGATGTCCCAGACGTCTTCCTTGTTGTAGAAGGCCTGCGCGTCCAGCATGTGGTAAATGCGGTAGACCTCGGCCTGCGCGCGGAAGAAGGTCTCCGGGTAGCGGGCATGGAAGCGCAGCTCGCGGGGCATCTGGGAGGCAGGCTTGAACAAGCGCGGGAACAGTCGCTGGTAGGCGCGGATGATGGGATCCGAGGGATCAAAGATGTAGATGTCGGTGGTGCCGTCGTAGGCGTCCACCGTCGCTTTGACCGCGTTGCGCATGTAGTTGACGTAGCCCACTCCCGGCACCTGGACCCCACGCGAGTAGGGATGCGTGCGCGCCGTGGTGTAGCCGTCTATGGTCCACACCAGCCGCCCGGAATCGGTGAGCACCAGATACGGGTCGGGATCCCAACTGATGAAACCGGCCAGCCGGCTCACGCGATCGCGGACATTACGCCGGATCATCATCCGGCTGCCAGGCGTAAAGAAACCGGTCAAAAGGATATTCACATCGGCGTGGGCCAGCGCGGCGGCGACGCGCACGGGCCAGGGATGGATGGCAAAGCCACCCCGTCCCTGATAGCGCGTGAACACGTTCTCGGCCCCCGAGGGGTAGCTGAATTCAGGCTGCGCCGTGTTGACGAACACGGGCTCGTGCGTGGACTCGCCGTAATAGATTTCGGGCCGCACCAGCTTGAGGCTCGGCGTCTTCACCTCTGGCGGCGCATTTTGGATCAGCAGCACGGGCAGCCCGTCGGGCGTAATCCGGTTGGCCTCGGCCATCACCAGCCCGTAGCCGTGCGTGTACATAAAGTGCGGCACGATCCAGCGCGTGCGCGCCTCGGGCAACTGCCGGATGTCCAGCTCGCGCGGCGTCAGCAGCACCTGGCGGAGCTGGCCTTCGATGAGGTAGCGGTCCACGTCGGAGTCGGCAAAACGATAGTAGGGCCGGAGCGCCTGGATCTGCGTCACCGTGTCGTGGAAGGCGCGCCAGTCCCACAGACGAATGTTATCCAGCAGCACCTTGTGGCGGCTCAGATCCACCCGGGTTTCCAGCTTGGCCGGATACTCGAACTCGCGCGTGCGCTGCTCGAGCCGGAAGGCGCTGCGCGTGGCGCGGATGTGCTTTTCGATGTAAGGGCGCTCGATGGAAATCTCGTTCGGCCTCACGTAAACGGCGCCTACGATCGCAGGAACGGCCAGCCGCAACACGAGCGCGCCCGCCATCACGGCCGCCCAGCCCCAGCGCCCCAGCCACACCAGCACGGCAGCGGCCAGGCAGGCAGCGATCAACAACCACTGCAAGGGCAGGCTCAGGCGGTGATCCACCCAGTCGATCCCCACCATGAACCCGTGGTCGTTGACCAGCATCTGGTAGCGGCCCAGATAGAACCGGAAAGCGAGGGCCAGCAGCGCGATTCCAGCGGCCAGCCTGAGGAAGCGGGACTCCAGCGCGCCCTCCAGCCGCAGAAAGCCGAGATCCAGTTCCTGCGGCTCTTGCAGTTCGGGCAACTGGCGGCGGATCTGCCAGCCGCGCGCGGTGAGCCAGTAAACGAGAATCGCCACCACGGCCAGCGCCAGCAGATACTTCCACAGAAGCGCATAAAAGGGCACGTCGAACAGGTAGGCGCTCAGCGGCTTGCCGAAGATGGGATCGCGCCATGCGGTGGCCTCCGGGGGCAGTGTCCGCCCGGCGAAAAAGCGGACCACGGTCCAGGTATCCAGGCTGCCCGAGCCGATCAACCAGCCCACCAGCAGCAGCGCCAGCACGACAACACGCCGGTAAGCGGGTCGCCTGCGCGCGCTCACCCCCGCAAAGCGCAAGGCGCGCGCGTGGGCCACCAGCAGCACGGCCCACGCTGCCAGCGTGCCCAGCACCACGGGAGTTGCCGAGTAAATGAGCAGATCGAACCAGGTAGGAAGCTGGTCGAGCTCTTTCCACCACTGGTACTCGAGGTAGAACGAGGCGATGGCGCGCGCGCTGAGCAGAACTACAGCCAGCACGACAAGGAAGGCCGTGAGGCCCCAGCGCGGCCGGGGCGCCGGCAGGCTCCTGCCCTCAGGGAAATCGAACCCGGGCATATCAACCCCTTTCCTAGTAACGCTGCCAGACGATGCGACCTCTGACGACAGTGGCCACCGGGCCGCCCCGGAAAGTCCAGCCGTCGAAGGGCGAATTCTTGCTCTTGGAAAAGGACCGGTTCACATCGTAACTCCAGACCATCTCGGGATCGAAGATGGTCAGGTCAGCCACCGCCCCGGGTTCCAGGCGGCCCCGATTCAGCCCCAGAACGCGCGCCGGGCCGATGGTGAACAGCTCGATCAGGCGCATGAGCGAGATGCGGCCGCTGTGCACAAGCATCTTCAGCGCCACTCCCAGAGCCGTTTCCAGCCCGATGACGCCGAAGGGGCACTTTTCGAACTCCTGCATTTTCTCGCTGCCCGGATGCGGCGCGTGATCGGTGGCGATGGCGTCCACCACGCCCGAGGCGATGCCTTCGAGCAGCGCTTCCCGGTCGGCGACCGAGCGCAGCGGCGGCTTCATCTTGAAGTTGCTGTCGTAGTTGACCAGGTCGGCATCGCAAAGCGCCATGTGGTGCGGCGTGACTTCGCAAGTGACGGGCAGGCTCCTCTTTTTGGCCTCCGCGATCATGGCCAAC
>JBMFPL010000143.1:0-8441 GCA_049969115.1 Bryobacteraceae bacterium
CAGCGGAACTTTGAGGATGTCGGTGTAAGCGAGATTGCCGGCACCGATTATCTCGATGTCGTAAGGGATTTCCAGCCCCGCTTCCAGGATGGCCTTGACCGCCCCCACTGCCACCGCGTCGTTGTAGCAGACGATGCCGTCAACCCTCGGGCTGACGGCAAGCAGTTGCCGGGTGGCTTCGTAGCCGGAGCGGGAACTGGCGCCAGCGGCAAAAACGTAGCCGGGGCAAACTTTCAGGCTGGCCCGGACCAGGGCCTCGGTGTAGCCGCGGAAGCGATCGTCGCCGCTCGAGTGGTACGGGCCGCGGAGGTGTGCGATGTGACGGCAGCCGCGGCTGATGAGGTGCTCGGTGGCGGCGGCCCCCAGAGCCACGTCATCCCAGCCGACGAAGCTGGCCGTGACGCCCGGGAAGCGCTGTTCCACCAAGACAAAAGGCAGCCGCTGCTGGGCCAGCCGCCGGAGGACGGCATCGTCGGCGGAGGGACGGCAGGAAGCGACGATCAATCCCTCTACCTGGCGACAGGCCATCAGCAGATCGAGAGCCTGGGCCTCGGTGGCGGGGTCCGATTCCGTATTGGTAACCAGAAGGGTATATCCTGCGGCCCTGAGGCGCCGGGCAGCACCCTGCGCCACTTGGGGGAAGTGAGACTCGAACAAGTCCGGGGCGACGAAGACGACCAAGCCCGAGCGTTCTGGCATCGTCCTGCGGCTGATTGTAGCCGAGATCAGTGGGGCTTGGGAGCGGGCTCAAGCCCGCGGCCGGGCTGGCCCTCAACCGCTGGCGCGGATCCGGCGGACGGCCGCTGCCGTCTCTCCGCGCGGGGCCTTTTTGGGCAGCGCGCGCAAGCGCCGGACCTGATCGGTTACGCACACCAGGAACATAGGCTGGCGAGCGTTCTTGAGGATGTCAATGATGCGTTCGTGCTTGTCTTCCAGGTAGATGGACTTGCCGTCGGTAAGCAGGTGCAGGTCGGAATCGCGGGTGAAGACGTCGCTCAGCCGGCGTCCCATTTCGCGCTGGAGGTAGCGGAGCACGCGGCGGATTTTCTGGAGGGAGAAGCCCTTGCGGCGGAGTTCGGCGATGACCGTGATCTCCAGCACGTCCTGGGGGCTGTAGACCCGCTTGTGGCCCACGTGGCGCGGCGAAACTACGTTGCGCTCGTCCCACCACTGGAGCTGGCGCAGGCTGATACCCGCCAGCGCCGCCACTTCCTTGCTGCTGAAGCCCTCGGCCGACTCGATCGGACCACCCTTGCTCTTTTTTGTTTTGAACATAGCTTCCCGCTTCCGTTTCTGTTGTGGCTGCCTTTCAGCGATTGTAGCGGAGCTTGCCGCCGCCTTCAATCCCTCTTTTGCGGGGAATTTTCCTGCCCGCCGGGTGCCGCACTCGCCTCCCACATCGTGGCCCGGCGGCCAGAGGGCCCCAAGATCTCGCGGGTCACCTCCCGAACGGGACTTACAACCGGCCGGCGCTCCCACGCTCGACCCCACGCCGCAGGCCGATGCGGCCCGCTGACTGGCGCTGAGGTCGCTGGGACAGTTCCCGCAACCACCACGCTCCGCCGCTCCCGGCCGGAGACCGCGTTTGACACCCTGTCCCGCACATCATTATATTCGAATTTCGCTCTCATGCCGTCATCCTACGCGGAAATGTATTTCCCGCTGCTGCTTCAGGGCTTCATTGCCGTAGCCGTGGCGGGTGGCATGCTCGCGGCCTCCGCGCTGCTAGGCAGGAAGGTTCGCGACCGGGTGAAAGCTTCGCCCTACGAGTGCGGCATGACGCCCGTGGGCAGCCCTCGGGAGCGCTTCAGCGTCAAGTTCTACCTGGTCGCGATGGTCTTCATCCTTTTCGATGTGGAGGCGGTTTTCCTCTATCCGTGGGCCGTGGTCTACCGTCAGCTCCGGTTGTTCGCCTTCTTCGAGATGGTGTTGTTCCTGGTCCTCATCCTTGCCGGTTTTTATTACTTTTACAAGAAGGGCGCGCTGGAGTGGTCGTTGGAGGAGTCTCGGGGCCAGGCGCGCGAATCCTGAATGCTGGCGGAAATCGTGGAATCCATTTCGGTGGTTGCCGAGCTGGCCGCCTGGGATCCGAACGCTCTGTTGGACGGTTGGCGCGATCGCGGCGAGGTAACTCTGCTGGTCGCGGCCTCGAAGATCGTTCCTGTTTGCCGCTTTCTCAAAGAACGTGGCTTCATCCGGCTGAGCAGCATCACTGCGGTGGACTGGCACCCCGCCGAGCCTCGCTTCGAAGTCGTTTACCACCTGCATGATCTGGAGCGCAACCAGCGGCTGCGGCTGAAGTGCAGGCTGGCCGAAGGAGAGGCCATCGAGTCGGTCACCCCGGTCTGGCGTGGGGCCAACTGGTACGAGCGCGAAGTCTGGGACCTGTTCGGCGTCCCGTTCGCAAACCATCCCGATCTGCGACGCATCCTGCTACCTGAGGACTGGGCCGATCACCCGCTGCGCAAGGACTACCCGGTGCACGGTCACCGCTACGATTACTCCGGCGAGGAGCTGGGATGAGCGAACAGAGCGTCATGGCCGGGCAGGAAACCGGGCAAACTGCGCCGCGGCGCCTCACCTTGAACATGGGGCCGCAGCATCCCTCCACCCACGGCGTGCTGCGGCTGGTGCTCGAGCTGGACGGCGAGACGGTGGTGCGCGCCGAGCCCGAGATCGGCTTCCTGCATACCGGCATCGAAAAGGAGTGCGAGCAGAAGCTCTACCACCAGGTGGTCACGCTCACCGACCGCGTGGACTACCTGGCGCCGCTGTCCAACAACCTCTGCTACTGCCTTGCGGTGGAAAAGCTGCTCGGACTGGAGGTCCCGCCGCTGGCACGGTGGATGCGCGTGATGCTCACCGAGCTGACGCGCCTGAACAGTCACTTGGTCTGGCTGGGTACGCACGCCCTGGACATCGGGGCGATGAGCGTGTTCCTTTACTGCTTCCGCGAGCGCGAGGACATCCTGCGCATCTTCGAGATGTTCTCCGGCCAGCGGATGATGACCAGCTACTTCCGCATCGGCGGCCTGGCCGTGGAGCCGCCGCGAGGCTGGCACCGCACGGTGAAGGGCTTCATCGAAATGTTCCCTTCGCGGCTGGACGAGTACGAGGAGTTGCTGACACGCAACCCCATCTGGCTGCGGCGAACCAAAGGGATCGGCTACGTGCCCTTGCAGGATCTGATCGAGCTGGGCGTGACCGGTCCCATGCTGCGCGCGGCCGGGCTGGCCTGGGACATCCGCAAGGCCGAGCCGTATTCGGATTACGACAAGTTCGATTTCGAGATCCCCACGCGCACGGAAGGCGACGTCTACGCGCGCTACCAGGTGCGGCTGGAGGAAATGCGGCAGAGCACGCGGATCATCCGCCAGGCGCTGGAGGGGATGCCTTCGGGGCGGCACGTGGCCGAGGCGCCGGGTATTGTGCTGCCCGATCGCGAAAAGATGAAGACCGAAATGGAGGCCCTCATTTACCACTTCAAGATCGTCACCGAGGGCTTCCGCGTGCCGCCCGGCGAGGTCTACCAGGCTGTGGAGTCGCCGCGCGGCGAGCTGGCATATTACGTGGTGAGCGACGGGAGTGCGCGGCCCTGGCGGGTCTACATGCGCACGCCGAGTTTCGCCAACCTGCAAGCGCTGCCCGCCATGATCGAAGGTGGACTGATCGCGGACGTGGTGGCCGCCCTGGGCAGCATGGATTTCGTGTTGGGGGACGTAGACCGGTGAGATTTTCCGAGCAGACCGAAGCCCGGTTGGAGCGCCTGATGGCCAGTTGCCCTCCCGGTCACGAGCGCTCGGCCCTGGTGCCCATGCTGTTGTTCATCCAGGACGAGACCGGCGCGGTGACGTCCGAGGTGATCGAGGAGGTTTGCCGGCGCCTCGGGGTCAGCGGGCTGGACGTGGAGGAAGTAGTCAGCTATTACTCGATGCTGCGCCGCAAGCCGGCGGGCCGCTACCACATTCAAATCTGCACCAACATCAGTTGCATGCTGGCGGGAGGGGCGGAATTGTTCGAGCACGCTTGCCGGAAGCTAGGCATCGGCAATCACGGGGTGACTACCGATGGCATGTTCTCGCTGGAAGAGGTGGAGTGCATCGGGGCCTGCTGCTGGGGTCCCGCCATGCAGGTCAACTACGAGTTCCATCATCACGTGACTCCGGAAGCCTTCGACCAGCTGATCGAGCAACTCCGGGGCCACAGGCAGGGATCTTCGGGGCAATAGGGCCATGGTGCATCCGGAACCGCATCCGGCCGAGGTGCTGGTGCTCACGCGCCGCTTTCGCCTGCCCGCGTCGGCTTCCATCCAGACGTACCTGGCCACGCAGGGTTACGAAGCCTTCCGCAAGGCGCTCACGATGACGCCGGAGGAGATCATCGAGGAGGTCAAGCGATCCAATCTGCGCGGGCGCGGCGGCGCGGGCTTCCCCACGGGTTTGAAGTGGAGCTTCGTGCCGCGCAGCTCTCCCAAGCCCAAGTACGTGGTGGCCAACGCGGACGAGGGTGAACCGGGCACCTGCAAGGACCGGCTGCTGATGCAGTATGATCCGCACTCGCTGCTCGAAGGCATGCTGATCGCGGCTCGTGCCGTGGGCGCCTCGGCGGGCTACATCTACATCCGCGGCGAGTACCGTTACCTGATGGAGATCCTGGACCGCGCCATTGAGGAGGCGCGCCAGCACGGCTTTCTGGGCCGCAACATCCTGGGTAGCGGGATGGACTTCGTCATCTACACGCATTCGGGAGCGGGCTCTTATGAATGCGGGGAGGAGACGGCGCTGCTGGAATCGCTGGAAGGCAAGCGCGGGGTGCCCCGGCTGCGACCTCCTTTTCCCGCTACCTCGGGCGCGTTCGGCTGCCCCACCGTGCTGAACAACGTAGAGACTTTCTGCGCGGTGCCGCCCATCATCCTCAACGGCGGGACGGCATTCGCCAGCCTGGGAACGCCCAAGAACGGCGGCACCCGGCTGTTCGCCATCTCGGGACACGTCAACCGGCCGGGCGTCTACGAGCTGCCCATGGGATTCAACCTGCTGCGCATGATTGACGAGGTGGCGGGCGGCGTGCGCGGCGGGCGGAAACTGAAGGCTGTGATCCCCGGCGGCTCCTCCTGCCCCGTGCTTAAGGCGGAGGAATGCGACCTGGCGATGGATTTCGACGGCGTGGCCCGCGCCGGAAGCATGCTGGGCTCGGGCGGCGTCATCGTAATGGACGAGACCACCTGCATGGTCCGCGCAGCTGCCCGCATCCTGCGCTTCTACGCGCATGAAAGCTGCGGGTTCTGCACGCCCTGCCGCGAGGGGACGCGCTGGCTGGCCCGGGTTCTGGCGCGGCTGCACCGTGGCGAGGGGCGACAGGAGGACATCGAGACCATCCGCAGCGTGGCGCGCAACATGCTCGGCCGAACCTTCTGCCCGCTGGGAGATGCGGCGGCCATGCCCGCTCTGTCCTTCGTGGAGAAATTCCGCGACGAGTTCGAGGCGCATTTGGAGGGGCGGCCGTGCCCGTTCGAGGAGGTCCCCATCCATGCCTGACAAGATCCGCCTGACCATAGACGGGCGCAGCGTGGAGGTGGAGCCGGGTACGCTGGTGATCGAGGCGGCGCGGCGCGTCGGAATCAAAATTCCCAGTTTCTGTTACTATGAGGGCCTCTCCCTGGCGGGCGCCTGCCGCATGTGCCTGGTGGAAGTGGAGAAAATGCCCAAGCTCCAGACCGCCTGCACCTTGGTGGCCACGCCGGGCATGGTGGTGCGCACCGATACGCCCCAGGTTCAGGAAGCGCGCCGCGCCATGGTCGAGTTCCTGCTCACCAATCACCCGCTGGACTGCCCGGTTTGCGACAAGGGCGGCGAGTGCGAGCTCCAGGACATGGCGTTCCGTTACGGCGCCGCCGAGAGCCGCTACGCCGAGGCCAAGCACCATGTGCCCGAGCAGCGATGGTCGCCCGTGGTTTACTATGACCGGCCGCGCTGCATCCTCTGCTACCGCTGCGTGCGTGTGTGCGAGGAAGGCATGGGCGTGGGCGCACTCGGGGTCATCAACCGGGGAGGGTGCAGCGAAATCGCTCCCAACCGCGGCGACCACCTGGAGTGCGATGAGTGCGGCGCCTGCATTGACATCTGCCCGGTAGGGGCGCTCACCAGCGGCATGTACCGCTACCACACGCGGCCCTGGGAGATGAACCACACAGGCACCGTGTGCGGCTTCTGCGCGGACGGGTGCAAGACGACGCTGGGCGTCTACCACAACCGCATCATTCGCGGCAACAACCGGGACCGCTCGGGCCTGAACGGCGAGTTCCTTTGCATCAAGGGCCGCTACGCCGCCGATTTCCCGCACCACACCGGGCGCCTGAGCTCACCCATGGTCCGGCGCGACGGCGAGCTCAGGCCGACCACGTGGGCCGAGGCCCTGGCGGTCATCGAGGCGCGCTTCCGGGAGGCGCTGGCGCGCGGCGCGCCGATCGGCATCATCGGCTCTAACCACACCACCAACGAGGAGAACTTCTACCTTCAGAAGCTCGCCCGCCAGGGCCTGCGCACTCCTCATCTCGATCACCAGCGGACCGGCGACGTGCCCGCGCTCATGGCCGCGTTGCGAGGACGGGCTTCTGCGCTCGCCACGGTGAACGACCTTTACACTGCTCCCGCGGTGCTGGTCGCGGGCGCCGACCTTGCCCAGCAGCACCCACTGCTTTCCTGGCAGATCCGGGCCAACTGGCGGCATCACCAGGCCCGTGTCTGGGTGGTCACCTGTGGCCCTGTGCGCGAGGACCGTTACGCCGCGCGCAGCCTGCGCGTGGAAGCGGGCCGCGAGCTGGAAGGTATCGTTTCGCTGGGCGATGAATTACGGCGCGAACCCGAGCTGGTGATCGTTTTCGGCGATTCCATCCAGGGCGAGGATGTTGCGCGGCTGGTCGCCTTCGGCGATTCGCTGGGCATCCCGGTCAAGTACGTCTGCCTGGTGGACTACGCCAACTCGCGCGGCGCCTGCGACATGGGTCTGCTGCCCGACCTGGCGCCCGGTTACCAGCCGGTGCAGACACCGGGCCTGTCGCTTGAGGAAATGCTGGAGTGCGAGGAACTGGCCGTGCTTTGGGTGGTGGGATCTAACCCGCTCGCCGGGCGCAACCGGCCGCCCGCGGGCTTCCTGCTGGTGCAGGATCTTTTCCTGACCGAAACCGCCCGCGCCGCCGACGTCGTGTTGCCCGCGGCCTCGGCATACGAGAAAGACGGCACGGTGACCAACGTCTGCGGCGAACTCCAGCGACTCAAGCGCGCGGTGAGCGTCAGCGGCGTCCGGACCGATCTGGAGATTTTTGAGCTGGTGGCCAAGAGGCTGGGGCTCGATCCGGGGCCTGCGCGGTGGGATGCGGTCCTGCGGGAAATCGCGGCCACTGTACCGGGCTACGATCTGCCGGTCGCGGCCGTCAAGGCCGGCCTGGCGCAGCCCACGCGGCCGCCGGAAAACGCCGCGCCCTCGCGCCGGGGCAAAGTGCGTTCGGCGCGGGACACCCTGTTCACCTCGGGCACGCTGGGTCGCTACGCGCCCATTCTCGGGCAGGTGCGCGAGGCGCCAGGCGGGCTCTATCGGGGATGAAGGGCATGGATTATTACCTGATCACCGGGGTGAAGGCGGCCCTGTTGATGGGCTTCCTGCTGCTGACCCTGTTGTACTTGCAATGGATCGAGCGCAAGGTGATCGCGCACGTGCAAGTGCGCATTGGCCCTTCGCGCGTGGGTCCCCACGGCCTGCTCCAACCGGTGGCGGACTCGCTCAAGTTGCTCCTCAAGGAAGACCTCGTTCCGCCTCACGTCAACCGCTTCCTCTACCTGTTGGCGCCTTTCCTGGCAGTGACGCTGGCCCTGTTGTCCTATGCCGTGATCCCCTTCGGGCCCGAGATCGAGATCTTCGGAGTGCGCACGCGCTTGCAGCTCGCCGATCTGGACATCGCGGTGCTCTTCGTGCTCGCCGTCTCCTCGCTGTTCGTGTATGCCATCGTTCTGGCGGGGTGGGCATCCAATAGCAAGTACCCGCTGCTGGGGGCGCTGCGCAGCGCGGCGCAGATGATCAGCTACGAGCTGCCGCTGGCGCTGGCGGTGGCCGCGCCGCTTTTGCTGGCCAACACGCTGAACCTGCGCGAGATCGTGGAACGGCAGGAAGGCTATTATCTGGGCTTTTTGCCGCGCTGGAACGTCTTTCAGTTGCCAGCGCCGCAACTGCTGGGCCTGGTGATCTTCGTGGTGGCGATGTTCGCCGAGACCAACCGCGTGCCGTTCGATCTGCCTGAGGCGGAGAACGAGCTGGTGGCGGGTTTCCATACCGAGTACAGCGCCATGAAATTCGCCGCCTTTTTCATGGCCGAGTACGCCAACATGATCACGGTTTCGGCCATGGCCACGCTCCTGTTTCTGGGCGGTTGGCTCCCGCCCTGGCCT
>JBMFPL010000144.1:0-8329 GCA_049969115.1 Bryobacteraceae bacterium
GGCCAGGCTTCGGGCACTGCCGCCGCCACACATCGTCCTCCGGGTCTCGTGAAACATGCTCTCGCAGTTGACACCTGGGGGGCATTTCGAGCCGCTGTGAGTGTTCTCTGGCTGGCAGGGTTGCAGACTTCTGGTAGCACGATAATGAGTTTCGTGCTACAATGGTGCCATGATTCCGCTCCCCGCTGGATGGTGCCTCCTGGCTCTCGCGGTGCCGGACTGGCCAGCCGTGGAGATCCAGGTCTTCGACGTGCAGGGTTATCCCGTGCCAGGCGCAGAGGTCCAGTGCCACGAGCCCGCTCAGCGAGCGCTCACCGACAGGACCGGCCGCGCGGAGCTGAATTGCGCTCCGGGCGCGGAATTGCGCATCTCGGCTGCGGGGTTCGAGCCGGAATTGCTACCGGCGCCCGACGACCGCCGGGCCGCGCTGGTTTGCCGGCTTCGGCCGGCTGCGCTGCGCACGGTGGTGCAGGTTACGGTGCGGGACGTCCCGGAAGCCCGGTCGATCATGGGAAGCCGCGACGAAATCGATCAGCGCGGCGCCCATACTGTGCTTGATGCGGTAGAGAAACTTAGCCCGGCTGCCTACGTCACGCGTCGCGGCGTGATGGGTTACGGGCTCGCGACCAATGGCACCGGCGTTATCACCATTCGGGGCGTCGGTGAGCAGCCTAACACCGGCGTGCTGGTTGTGGTAGATGGCCGGCCGGATTACCAGGGTCTGATGGGTCATCCCTTGCCGGATTTCTACGGCCTGGCTGACGCCGGTTCCGTCATGGTGGTGGAAGGGCCAGCCCCCGTGGCTTACGGGAGCAACGCCATGGGTGGGGTGATCGAGATCCGCTCAGCGCCTCCCCCTGAGCGCATGTTGACTCGGCTGAGCTCCAGCCTCGGTTCTTACTGGACTGGTGAGCATCGGTTGTCGAACGGAGCCCGTTTCGCGCGGGGATTCTACACGCTGGCCGGTGGGGTGTCGCACACGGCTGGCGAGCGGACGAGCGCGGCCTTCCGCTCGCAGGAGGGCTCGGTTTCGGCTGGTTACGACATCACTGAGCAATGGAAGGTCTCCCTGCGGGGACGAGCCGGGCAGTTCTACGTGGAGGACCCCGGACCCGTTTTTGCCCCCCTGGCGGGCAGCTATGCGCGCGTGGTGCGAGGCGGTGGGAGTCTGGCTTTTGATGATCAACTGCCCCACGCTTGGGGCAGCTTTGTCGTCTTCTCCAATCACGGCCATCACATCCTCACCGACGGATTCCGGTCGGTAGACCGTACCACCGGACTCCGCGTCAGTCAGAGCGTGGCCCCCAAGCCCCGGCTTGTCCTGGAGGCGGGGGCTGAGGCGCTCAATTACGGCGGGCGAGCGCGCAACGTGCTCCGCTCGCTGGATTACGGCTCGCACAGCCTGACGAGTGCGGCAGGTTTCGGCCGTGCCAACTGGGTCCCAGGCTGGAAGATGCGACTCTCGGCGGGGGCACGCTACGAGAGCAATTCGGTGTTCGGCTCGATCCTCGCGCCTGAGGTAGGCGTGGGTCTTCAGCTCCGCCCTGGCCATGACCTGGCCCTCTCGGTCGCACGCGGCTTCCGCAACCCTACCATTCGTGAGCTTTACCTGTTTCCTGCGCCCAACCCGCAGCTCAGGCGCGAGCAGTTGTGGAACTACGAGGCCAGTTGGAAAGCGCGGTTACCCGCGAACTTGGAAAGCCAGTTCACTGCATTTTACGCGGACGCCAAGAACCTTATCATCAGCACAGGTTATTTCCCTAATCTCCGATTGCAGAACTCGGGCGCAGTGATTCATCGCGGATTTGAACAATCGCTGCGCTGCCGTCCGCGGCGCAACCTGAAAATCTCAGCCGGATGGATGCGCTTGTGGTCGGGCAATCTGCCGGCCTACACGCCGGCAACCCGGGGAATCTATGCGGCCGATTTCACCTTGGGACGCGCCTTTGTGCATTTGAGCGGCGTGTGCACGGGACGCACGTGGGTGGACGCCCGGCACACGCGCCAACTGGGCGGTTATCACGTGGCTACCCTCAAGCTAGACGTTCCAGTGCGCGCGCACTGGAACGCTTTCCTGTTGGTGGACAATCTTTTCGACAAGCGTTATCAAGTCATTGAAGGTTATCCGCTCCCGGGTGTCAACACTGCGGCTGGTGTTACCCTGAGCTTCTGATGCACCTCCGCTCGATGGTGGTCAGCGCCGCCATGGGCGCGCTGGCTTTGGTGTTGCCCGTAGGTTTCCATGCCGTGGGCCTGGGCAGCCAGTTCCTGCCCATGCTGCTTCCGCTGCTGATCAACGGGTTCCTTTCGACGCCGCTGTGGGCGGTGCTCACAGCGCTGTCGGTGCCGCCTGTTTCGGGGCTGTTGACGGGCATGCCGCCGTTGTATCCGCCGATGGCGGCGGTCGTGGCCTTGGAAGGCGCGACCCTGGCGGGAGTGGCGGCGCTGGCGTGGCGCCTGGTGCGGCCGCGCCTGTGGCCCGCGCTGCTGGCGGCAATCGTTTGCGGTCGGCTGATGGCCGTGGTGCTCACCTGGGCCCTGGCCAGGCTTTACCACCTGCCCGGGATGGTGGCGGGCTGGGCGGTTCTGTTGCACGGGCTGCCAGGCGTGGCCTTGCAATTGGCCGTGACTCCAGTTGTGGTGCGTTACGCCTGCTCCCGCGGCGGGCCGCTGTTCCGCGAAGACGCGCGATGACCAAACGGCGATACTTCGAAGAGCTTGCGATGGCCTGGGATCAGTTGCCGAGGCCGCCGGATGAGCTGGAGAGGGCGTGCCGCTTCGTCACAAAGGCTCTGGGGCGGCCTGCGCGGTACGTACTGGATGCGGGTTGCGGCACCGGGATCCTCGCCCCGGCTCTGCTCGAGCTCGGTCAAGGAGCGCGCATTGTGGAGCTCGATTTCGCCTGGGCCATGCTGGCGGTGAACCGCAGCAAGCCGGGCCACGCTCGCCTGCTGCACGTGTGTGCCGATGCGCTGCTGTTGCCTTTCGCACCGGGTTCCTTCGACCTGGTGCTGTGCTTCGGCCTGCTGCCGCATCTGGGCGACGCGCGGCGGGCGCTGGCGACGCTGCTGGAGGTGGTGAGGCCGGGTGGTGCCTTGGCCGTCGGTCACGTGATGGGCAGCCAGCAATTGAACGCATTCCACGCCCAGCTCGAAGGGCCGGTCAACCAGGACCGTCTTCCCGGCTCGGCGGAGCTGGCGGGAATCCTCAGGGATCTCGGGGCTGTGGTGGAATGCGCTGAGGAGGCGCCCGATTGGTACTTCGTGCGCTGCGTCAAGCGCCCTGCTCGAGCTGGAAGCGTGCGGCGGTGATCGCAGCGGCAGCAGCCTCGTTGGCTGCGCCGGCTACGCTGCTGTGGCCGGCGGCTGCCGCAGGCGGTCTGGCGCGCTGGGCCAGTTACAGGGACTGGCGCCGGGCAGCCCGCGCGCTGTGGCCGCTGGCGTTGTTCGCCGGCTTGCTGGCGGGGTTGGAATGGCTCGCACGGCGCCGGGTCTCGGAACTGGGCTTGCGGGCGCTCGCGGTGGGCTGGCTGGCGCAGGCGGCGGCCAGCGGTTTTTCGCCCGCGCGTCTGTTGCTCGGGCGCCGCGCGGGATCATGGCCGTTTCGCACCCTCTTGTTCGGCGCCCTGGTAGAACATTTTTCGAGGGTTTTGGAAGACGAGGCGGTACGGGTGCTGATCGCTCACCGGCTGGCGGCCCCGCGTCGCTGGCGGGCGGGCTGGTTCTGGTCGCTGGCGCAGGGCCTGGCCAACCTCATCCAGCGCACCCTGGTGCGGGCCGAGCGCTTCTACGCAGCGCAATGGTTGCGCGGGTTGGGTGAATGAATCCCGCGGTAGAAATCGAAGGCCTGTCTTTCGGCTTCCAGCCGAGCGAGTACGTGTTGCGCGACCTTTCGCTGCGCATCTACCCTGGCGAGCGAGTGGCGCTGGTGGGGGCGAATGGAGCCGGCAAAAGCACGCTGCTGTGGTGCATCGCCGGGCTTCACCGGGCCAAGGGGAGAGTGCGGCTGTTCGGTCTGACTCCCGCCGCCGCGCGCGAGCGTGTGGGCATGGTCTTTCAGAACCCGGAAGACCAACTGTTCATGCCCACCGTGCTCGAGGATGTCGCGCTGCCGTTGATCAATCGCGGAATGCAGCGCGAGCAGGCGTTCGAGAAGGCCAGAACCGCGCTGGCAGCGATGGGATTGGAAGGGCAGGCTGGGCGGCCGGCGCGGCATATGAGCCTGGGCGAGCGGAAACGGGCCGCGGTGGCGGCGGCGCTGGCGCTTTCGCCGCAGCTTTTGCTGATGGACGAACCCACTGCCGAGCTCGATCGCCGCGCGGCCCGCTTGTTGCGGGAGCACCTGGCGAAGCTCGAGCTGACCATGGTGGTGGCAGGGCACGATCTGGAGTTTCTGGCCAGGGTGACGCAGCGCGCGGTGATCCTGGCGGGGGGCAAGGTGCTGGCCGACGGACCCTCCGTGGAGTTGCTCGCTGACGAGGTGCTGCTGGAGCGCGCGGGCCTGGTCTGAGGTAGCCTCCCGCGTTATGATAGGGCGCACCGGGGTGCGACGATGGGGGAGAAAGTCACCCGGCGGGAGGTTCTGGCCGCGGGGGCCGCGCTGGCAGCGCCGGGGCGGCAGGCCGATATCAAGGTAGGGCTGTATAGCATCACTTACCTGGGCCTGTGGTATCGCGGCGAGGCGTTGACGCTCGAGCAGCTCGTCGAGCGCGCGCGCAGCTTCGGCTACCAGGGCATCGAGATAGACGGCAAGCGTGCCCATGGCTGCCCATTGTGGTGGACGCGGGAGCGCTGCCAGAGGCTGCGGCAGTACGCAGCCGACCGGGGCGTCGCCATCTGCGGGGTGGCGGCCAACAACGGCTTCAGCAGTCCGATCCCGGAACACCGGGAGGCGCAGCTTGCCTGGGTGCGCGAGATGATCCGCATGACGGCCGACTTCGGCGCTCCTGTCCTGCGCGTGTTCCTGGCTTGGCCGGGCGCCACCAAAGCGCCGGAAGGCGGCGGTCGCTACGACGTCGCGCAGCGCCTCTGGGATGCAGCGCACGAGGGCGTCCCCGAGGAGCAGGCCTGGGAGTGGTGCCGCCAGTGCCTGATCGAAGCGGCGCGCTATGCGGGAGAACACGGGATCACGCTGGCGCTCCAGAATCACAAGCCGCTCATCAACAATTACCGGCAGATGCTCGAGATGATCCGCGAGGTCGGATCGCCCCACCTGAAGGCTTGCCTGGACGCGCCGATCCTGGAGGACAAGGACCCGGCTTACGTGCGCCGCGCGGTGCTGGACACTGGCGGTCTTCAGGTGCAGTCGCACTTCGGCGGCGAGTACGAGCGGCCGGATCCCGATGGCCCGATCCGCCGTGCCGCGCTGCGCCGCCTGCCCGACGGCCGCTACGAGCGGCTGGGCTACGAGGCTAGGGACTATTACCCCGGCTTCGTGCGCGCGCTCACCGAGATCGGCTACCGGGGCTGGATCAATTACGAGCTATGCCACCCGCTGCCCGTGATCAACGGTCGGACGGTCGGCCTCGAGTTCGTGGACAGGAGCGTGCGGCTGGCGGCCGAGTACATGCGCGAGGTGATCGCCCGGGCGCGTGGCGGCGCCTGAATCAGGCCCCGCTCACTTCTGGAGCCAGAACTGGCCCACGAACATCGAGTCTATGCCCGACGAGTAGAAGCTGCGCACCGCGTCGCGCGGCGTGCACACCAGCGGGTCGCCGAAGAGATTGAAGGACGTGTTGTAGAGGACGGGCAGGCCAGTGGCCTTGCCGGCGGCGTGCAGCAGACGCCAGTAAAGCGGGTTGTCCTGCTCGAGCACGGTGTGCACGCGGATCCGGTCCTCATCGAGCAGCGCGCTCTGGAAGGTCTTGCGGTAGGCGGGGCGCACGCGTCCCACGGTGGCAAGAAAGCGCGCGTTGGGGCCGACCTGGAAGAATTCGCCGGCCAGCTCGGCGGGAACCGAAGCCGCGAACTTGCGGAACGGTTCGCGGTGCTTGATGTAGACGTTGAGGTTTTCGGTGGAGTACGGATCCAGGGGCGAGGCCAGGATGCTGCGGTTGCCCAGCGCGCGCGGCCCGAACTCCATGCGCCCGTGCATCCAGGCGATGATCTTGTTCTCCCCCAACTCGCGCACCGCGGTTTCGATCAGCTCTTCGGTGGTGAGCAGGTAGCGGAAGCGCAGCTTGCAGTTCTCCAGCACCCGCTTGATCTGCTCGGCGTCGAACTGGGGCCCCAGGCAGAGGTTGCCCACGCCGGTGCGTTCCTGGCGCCCGTAGACGGTGTGCCAGGCGTAGAATGCCGCACCCAGCGCGGTTCCCGCGTTGCCCGCGGCCGGTTGCACGAACACGTTCTGCCATCGCCCGGATTGCTCCAGCGCGGCCACCAGCAGCGCGTTGTGGGCCAGCCCGCCCGCCAGGCACAGGTTGCGCCCGCTGCCCGCCATCGCGAGCACCGCCCGTTCCACGGCGCGTTGCAGGCCGCAGGCGATCGCCGCCCGTAGCGACTCGGGTACCGGAGCGCCGTCGGAAAGCCCCAGCCGCTGGTAAAAGCGCGAGCTGAAGCCGCCGTGGCCGATGCGCTCGCTGTCGAAGTAGGAGCGGTCAACGCGCGGCCAGTCGTTGCCGTCCATGCCCAGGATCTCGGTGAACAGCGCCTGGAAGCGGTCGTCGCCCAGCACCGAGAGCCATTGCACCTTGTGCTCGTCCGCGTTGGGCTCGAAGCCGAGAAACTCGGTCACCCGCCGGTAGAGATCGCCGAGCGAGTCGGGGTAATAGAGTTCCTTGTCCAGCGTGAAAGTGTTGCCTGAGGCCTTCCAGCGTGCGCCGCAGCGGTAATCCCCGGTAGCATCGAGAGTCAGGATGATGGCTTCGGCGAAGGGTGAGGCGAAGTAGGCGGATGCGGCGTGAGCTGTGTGATGGTCCACGACCACCACGCGACTGTTGGGGAAGCGCGCGCGCAGCTCGAGGTGCATGGGCGCCTCCGCTCCCGCCGCGAGGGGCCGCGCCACGGCCACGCAGTCCACCTCCGCCGCCCGCGCCCCCGCCATTTCGAGGCAGGCGGCGACGGCCTCCTCAGGCAACTGGCCCGGCCGCAACCGTCGCACCAGCTTGCGCTGCTCGACGGCGCCTGCCAATTCCCCGTCTTTGAGCAGGGCGGCGGCGGCCTCGCTGAGGATTCCTCCAAGGCCCAGGATGATCATGCCGAAGACCGTGCGCCGAGGTCAATGCCCAGACGCCTGGTTACGCGGACCAGCGTTTCCACCAGCCGGTCCACGTGCGCATCGGTGTGCGCGGCGGTGCAGGAAATGCGCACCAGGTTTTGCGAGGCAGCCGGCTTGAGAACCGGGTTGACGTAAATGCCTTCGTCCAGCAGCCCACGCACCACGCGGAGCAGATCCAGTTCGTTGGGAATCACCACGGGCACGATAGGCGTTTCGCCGTCGAAGACCCAGAAGCCGCGCGAACGCAGCTCGCTGCGCAGCCGTCGTGCCGTGCGTAACAGGCGCTGGCGGCGTTCAGGGTCTTCCCGGATGATCTGGAGTGCGGCCAGCACGGCAGCCACCGAGGCGGGCGGCAGTGCGGCCGAAAATACGAAACCGCGCGTGGTGTGCTTGAGGTACTCGATGACGTCCTGGGTGGAGGCGATGAAGCCGCCCACCGAGGCAAACGACTTGCTGAAGGTGCCCATCACGATGTCCACTTCGCCTAACACGCCCTGCTCTTCGGCCATGCCCGCGCCGGTGGGACCGAACACACCGATCCCGTGGGCCTCGTCCACGAAGACGCGGGCCTGATATTGGCGCGCCAGGCGCACGGTGTTGCGCAAGTCAGCCACGTCGCCTTCCATGCTGAAGACGCTCTCGCTGACGATGAGAATGCGCTCGTCCGGGGCACAGGCTTTCAGGCAGCGTTCCAGGTGATCCATGTCGTTGTGGCGGAAGCGGACCTTGCGCGCGGGCGAGCGCAGGGCGCCTTCCACCAGGCTGGCGTGCAGGTTGTGGTCGCACACCAGCACGTCGCCCTTGTCGGTGAGCCCGCTAAGCGCAGCGTAGTTGGTCTGGAAGCCGGTGCCGAAGGTCATGGATGCTTCCTTGCCCACGAAAGCGGCCAGCTCGGCTTCCAGGCGCACGTGCAGGTCGAGGGTGCCGTTGAGCAGGCGCGAGCCGCTGCAACCGCTGCCGTAGCGTCGCACGGCCTCGATGGCTGCTTCCTTGACCCTGGGATGGTTGATCAGGTCGAGGTAGTCGTTGGAGCCGAACATGAGCACGGTGCGGTCGCCGCAGCGGATCTCGCCTGGCGGGCAGCCTTCCCGCGGGCCGAAGGTCTCAAAGTAGG
>JBMFPL010000145.1:0-8093 GCA_049969115.1 Bryobacteraceae bacterium
ACCGCGGCGGCCTCTGGTGGCATTACGACGAAGACGGCAACTACGTCTACAAAGTGACTTACTGAGGGACGTACCCGGGTCGCGGCAGCGGTCGTGCGGGCGCGCCCTTGTGGAGCGCTGCTGGGCTTCGCTACAGTAGTCCGGTTGACAAGCCGGGGCAAGGCGGACGCCCCGGGTTCACCGGGAGGACATGGGCAGATGGACGGTATCCTGTTTCTGATTTTCGCCGCCATCGCGGCGGTTTGCGGGTTGAACGTGGTCGTGCAGCGCCAGCCGATTGCCAGCGCGTTGTCGCTCATCGGGGTCATGGGGTCGCTGGCCATGCTCTATCTGCTGCTGGGCGCCCAGTTCATCGCCGCCGTACAGGTGATCGTTTACGCCGGGGCGGTCATGGTCCTGTTCGTGATGGTGATCATGCTGCTGAACGCAGGGGCGGAGGGGCCCACGGGCGCTTCGCTGGTGGCTTCGACGCTGGGCATGCCGCTGCTCGCCGGCCTGCTGGTGGCGCTGGCCTACGTGGTGTTCGCCGCCTTCCCCGATCCCGAGCCGGTGCGCTTCGGCGAGTTCCGCCAGGGAGGCGCCGCCGATGTGGGCTACGTGCTGTTCACCCGCTACTTGTTGCCGTTCGAGCTGACCTCGGTGCTGGTGCTGATCGCCATCGCAGGCGCGGTGGTGCTGGCCTGGAGGGAGGTGCGCAAATGAGCGCTGCCGGCGTTCCGCTGTCCTGGTACCTGGCGCTGGCCACCCTGTTGTTCACGCTGGGCGCAGCCGGCTTCGTGTTTCGGCGCAACATCATCACCATGTTCATGTGCATCGAGCTGATGCTGAACGCGGTGAACCTTACCTTCTTGGCGCTTTCCTACCACGCGCGGCAGGTGGACGGCCTGGTGCTGGCGTTCTTCGTCATGGTGGTGGCCGCAGCCGAGGCGGCCGTGGGCCTGGCCATCATCCTCACCGTGTTCCGCAACCGCGCCTCGCTCCAGATTGACGAGGTGCAGGCCCTGAAGGACTGAGGCCATGCAGCTCTGGCTGATTCCCGCCTTCCCCCTACTGGGCTTCCTGATCAACGGCGCTGTGGGCCGCCGCGCAGGCAAAGCTTTGGTGAACGTGGTGGCCATCGGCGCGGTGGCGGCCAGTTTCCTGTGGACCCTGAAGACGCTGGGCGCGCTGTGGCCGCTCGACGCGGCGCACGTGGAACGCTACTTCACTTGGATCCAGGCCGCCGACGTGCGCATCGGCTTCGATCTGGCCGTGGATCGGCTGAGCGCAGTGATGCTGCTGGTGGTCACCGGCGTCGGCCTGCTCATCCATATTTACTCCATCGGTTACATGGCGCACGAGGGAGGGTACTACCGCTTCTTCGCCTACCTGAACCTCTTCATGTTCTTCATGCTCATGCTGGTGCTGGCGGCCAATTTCCTGTTGCTGTTCGTGGGCTGGGAAGGCGTGGGCCTGTGCAGTTACCTGCTGATCGGGTTCTGGTTCCTGCGCCAGAGCGCCACCAACGCGGCCAACAAGGCGTTCATCGTAAATCGCATTGGCGACTTCGGTTTCTCGCTGGGGATATACCTCATCTACATTCATTTCCACTCGCTCGATTTCGGGCAGGTGTTCACTGCGGTCGCCGGGCGACCGGTGGAATCCGGCCTGGGCACGCTGACCGTCATCGGCCTGCTCCTGCTGCTGGGCGCCACCGGCAAGTCGGCCCAGATCCCGCTCTATGTCTGGCTGCCGGACGCCATGGAGGGCCCCACGCCGGTCTCCGCGCTCATCCATGCCGCCACGATGGTGACGGCCGGCGTCTACATGGTCGCCCGCTGCTCGGCCATTTACCTGCACGCGCCGCTGGCGCTGGAGGCCGTGGCCGTCATCGGGCTGGCCACCGCGTTTTTCGCCGCCACCATCGGAGTTACCCAGTTCGATATCAAGAAAGTATTCGCTTACTCGACGATTTCGCAGCTCGGTTACATGTTTCTGGGAGCGGGCGTGGGCGCCTTCGGCGCGGGAATTTACCACCTGTGGACCCACGCTTTCTTCAAGGCCCTGCTGTTCCTCGGCGCGGGCAGCGTGATTCACGCCCTGGGCGAGCAGGACCTGCGCAAGATGGGCGGGCTGCGGAGCAAGACGCCGGTCACTTTCTGGAGCCTGCTGGCCGCCGCGGTCTCCATCTCCGGCGTTCCTTTCACCGCCGGTTTCTTCAGCAAGGACGAGATCCTGCTGGCGGCTTACCACCACGCGCCCTGGATGTACTGGCTTGGGACGCTGACTGCGGGTCTGACCGCCTTCTACGTGTTCCGCGCCATTTTCCTGGCGTTTTTCGGAGAGCCCCGCGGCTGGCGCCACGCCCATGAATCGCCGCCGGTGATGATCGTGCCTTTGGTGCTGTTGGCGATCCTCTCGCTGGCGGGCGGCTTCGTTCCCGTGTCGCGCTTCCTCGAACCGATGTTCCCGGCCACCGGCACTCATCACGAAACGGGGCCGGTCGCGATTTCGGTCGTCGCGGGACTGGCCGGCATCGCGCTGGCCGGTCTGTTCTACGTAGCACGGCCGGGACTGGCGGAACGCACGGCGGAGCGACTCGGCGCGCTCTATCGGTTGGTCTACAACAAGTACTTGGTGGACGAGATTTACCAGGCCGCGGTGGTGCAGCCGGTGGTCAGAGGTTCGGAAGGCCTGCTGTGGCGCAAGGTGGACGTGGGATGGATTGACGGGACGGTCAACGGCATCGGGGCCAGAGCAGCCGCCGCGGGCGACACGCTGCGGCGTATCCAGTCGGGGAACATACGTAGTTACGCCACCTGGATCCTGCTGGGATCGCTGCTGGTGCTGGCCCTGGCAGGCCTGGCGGGAGGTGCGCGATGAACCTGCTCGACGCGGTGCTGTTGCTGCCCCTGGCCGGTTTTCTGGCGCTGCTCGTGTTGCCGGGGGAGCGCGAGGAGACCATTCGCCGCGTGGCTCTGGCTTTCGCGCTGGCGACGTTCGCGCTCTCGCTGGGACTGGCCGTGGGTTACCGGGGCGGCGAGTTCGCCTTCGTCACTGACCTGCCCTGGATCCGCTCTCCCAAGATCCGCTATCACGTCGGAGTGGACGGTCTGAGCCTCTGGCTGGTTTTGCTCACCACGCTGCTCACTCCCATCGGGATCCTGGTTTCCTGGCGCTACATCAGCCGGCGGGTCAAGGAATTCTATGCGCTTTTCCTGCTGCTCGAGTTCGGCCTGATCGGCGTGTTCGTCGCGCTCGATCTGATCCTGTTCTACGTGTTCTGGGAGGTATCGCTGGTGCCCATGTATTTTTTGATCGGCGTCTGGGGCCACGAGCGCAGGATTTACGCCGCGGTGAAGTTTTTCCTCTTTACCATGGCCGGCTCGGTGCTGATGCTGGCGGCCATCATTTACTTGTGCACTTACGCGGGCACCTTCGACTATGTCGAACTGCTGCGCTTGCAGGCCGCGGGCAACCTGGCCTTCCGGCGAACGGAAGGCCTGCTGCTGTTTTTGGGCTTTCTTGTGGCCTTCGCCATCAAGGTACCGCTGTTTCCGCTGCATACCTGGCTGCCGGACGCACACGTGGAAGCGCCCACGGCGGGCTCGGTGATGCTGGCTTCGGTGATGCTGAAGATGGGCTGCTACGGCCTGCTGCGCTTCTCGCTGCCGCTTTTCCCGCAGGCCGCGCGCGATTGCGCTCGCTGGATCGTGGCGCTGGCCATTGTCGGGATCATCTACGGGGCGCTGGTGGCGCTGGTGCAGCCCAACATGAAGAAACTGGTGGCTTACACCTCGGTAAGCCACCTGGGCTTCGTCGTGCTGGGCATTTTCACTTTCTCGCCTCTGGGCGCGGCCGGCGCGGTTTACCAGATGATCAACCACGGGATTTCGACCGGGGCCCTGTTCATTCTCGTGGGTTACCTTTACGAGCGGAAGCATTCGCTAGAGATCGTCGATTACGGTGGTGTGGCGACTCCGGCGCCCAACCTGGCCACCGTGTTCATGATCACTGCCCTGGCCAGCGCCGGGTTGCCGGTGCTCAATAACTTCGTGGGCGAATACCTGGTGCTGCAAGGCGCGGCCCAGGTAAACTTCCGCTGGGCGGTGCTGGCGGCCACGGGCGTGATCCTGGCGGCCGCGTACATGCTATGGCTTTACCAGCGCGTGTTTTTCGGTCCGGCGGCGGACAGCGTGCGCGAGCATGTCTATGACTTGAACAAGCGCGAGTGGGCGGCCGTCGCGCCGCTGGTGGCGCTGATGGTCTGGCTGGGCGTGGCCAGCGAAACGTTCCTTCCTGTGATCCGGCAGACGAACGCCTGGATTCTGGAACGCACGCAGGCCTCGACCGAGATTCGCGTCGAGCTGCGCGCGCCCGGCAGGGAGGCAAGGCCATGACCGGGTCCTTCATTCCGAGCGGCCTGGAATTCTTGCGCTTGCTGCCCGAGATCGTGTTGGTGGTGGCGGGTACGGCGGTGCTCGTTCTGGAAGGGCTGACCGGTGGCCGGGGGGGACGCCAGCTGGGCCAGTTCTGCCTGGGAGCCTTGCTGGCGGCCCTAGCGGCCACGGCCATCGCGTGGCGCCAGCCGGGAGCGGCCTTCAGCGGCCTCGTCGTCGCCGATGGCTTTGCCGCCTTCTTCCGCGCGGTGGCGATCTGCGCCGCCCTCCTGGTGACGCTGTTTTCCGGGCCCTATTTGAGGCGCGAATCGGCCGAGCGGGGCGAATATTACGCGCTGCTGCTTTACTCGGTTGCCGGGCAGTGTTTGATGGCCTCGGCCAGCGAGCTGATCGTGCTCTTCATCGCGCTGGAGATTTCCTCTATCGCGAGTTACGTGCTGGCGGGGTATCTGCGAGCGGATCGCCGGGCCAACGAAGCGGCGGTGAAGTATTTCCTGCTGGGTTCATTCGCCAGCGCCTTCCTGCTGTACGGCGTGGCGCTGGTTTATGGCGCGGCCGGCAGCACGTGGCTGGCGGGAATACGGCGGGTGCTCACCGTGCCCGTAGCCTACGCGGGGCCGCTGGTTGCGGCCGCGGCCGCCCTGATCTTCGTCGGCTTCGCGTTCAAAGTTTCTGCGGCGCCTTTCCAGGTCTGGGCGCCCGACGTCTACCAGGGGGCCCCCGCTCCTGTGGCCGCCTTCCTTTCCGCGGGGCCCAAGGCCGCCGCTTTCGCCGGCCTCTTGCGGGTCTTCATGACCGCTTTCGAGCCGGTGAGCGCCAGTTGGGAGGGAATCGTGTGGGCGTCGGCGCTGGCCACCATGATCATCGGGAACTTCGCGGCCTTGCTCCAGTCCAATATCAAACGCCTGCTGGCTTACTCTTCGATTGCGCACGCAGGCTACGTGATGGTGGCGGTGGCGGCGCACTCCACGGTAGGAACTGCGGCGGCCATGTTTTACCTTGCCGCTTACGTATTCATGAACGTGGGTGCCTTCGCGGTAGTGAGTTACTTCGCCGGCCAGGGCGAACGCTACGTCGAAGTGGACGATCTGGCGGGCCTAGCATGGCGCCAGCCGCTGGTAGCCGCGCTGCTGTCGCTGTTCCTGCTTTCGCTGATCGGCGTGCCTTTGACCGGCGGTTTCTTCGGCAAGTTCTACGTGTTCAAGGCGGCCTTGGAATCCGGCCTGGTCTGGCTCACGGTTCTTGGGCTGCTCAACAGCGCGGTGGCGGCCTACTATTATCTGCGCATCCTGGTGGTGATGTACATGCGCGAGCCGGAGCGGGCGCCCGCGGAGCTGCCCCCGCTGGCGGGAGGAGTCAAAGCCGCGCTGTGGGCCTCAGCGGTGGCGACCCTGTTTCTGGGCATCCTTCCTTCCGGCGTGCTCGAATTCGCCAGCCGCGCGGCTCTGCTCAGGCCGTAAACTCCGGGCACCGTCTTGCGTGGCCCGCGGCCGCAACAAGCGCGAGGTCGCGTCGCCCGGGCCATAGCTTCTGGATTCGTCTTCAGGCCCGGGCCGCCGGCGCTTGCTCGCAGACCTCCCGGTAATAGGCTTCGTACTGGGGGATGACCAGCGTGGTGCAGAAGCGCGTCCGTGCGGTGAGGCGGGCGGCCTGGGAGACCCGCGAGTACAGCGCGCTGTCACTCAGCAGCTCGATGACCCGCACTGCCTGGGCTTCCACCTCCCCCACCGGCTCTAGAAAGCCGTCCACGCCGTGCGTGACAACTTCAGGAAGGCCCCCGACATTGGTCGCGACCGGTGGCACGCCGCAAGCCATGGCTTCCAGCGCCGCCAGCCCGAAGGATTCCAGCTCGCTGGGCAACAGCAACACGTGCGCCAGCGGGAGCAGGCGGTGCACGCGCGCCTGCTTGCCCAGGAACGTGACGTGCTGCTCCACGCCCAGCTCGCTGGCCACGTTCTGGGCGGCTGCGTACTCCGGGCCGTCGCCCACCATGACCAGGTGCGCGGCAACCTCCCGCCGCACGCGGGCCAGGATCCGAATGCAATCGGTCACCCGCTTGACCGGGCGGAAGTTGGAAATGTGCATCAGCACTTTTTCGCCCGGGGGCGCCAGCTTGCTCTGCGCCCGACGCTCGGGATCGGGCTGGTAGACTTCGCAGTTCACGAAGTTGGGAATCACGCGGATCGGGTTGCGCACCCCGAAGACCTCCTGCGTGCGGCGCTTGAGATACTCGCTGATGGAGGTTACGCCGTCGGAGTGCTCGATGGCGAACCGGGTGATGCGGTAATAGGAGCGATCGGCGCCCACCAGCGTGATATCGGTGCCGTGGAGCGTGGTGACGAAAGGCAGCCTGCGCGGCTCGAGCATCTGCTGGGCCAGCAGGGCGGAGATGGAGTGTGGGATGGCGTAGTGTACGTGCAGCAGGTCCAGGCGCTCGTGCTCGGCTACTTCCGCCATGCGCGAGGCCAGAGCGAGCGTATAGGGCGGGAACTGGAAGAGCGGGTAAGTGGCGACTTCCACCTCGTGATAGTGAACCCGCGGCGTCTCGGGATCGAGCCGGATAGGGTTGGCGTAGCTGATGAAATGGACCTCGTGGCCGCGGCTAGCCAGTTCCATGCCCAGCTCGGTCGCCACGATGCCGCTTCCCCCATAGGTCGGGTAGCACGTGATGCCGATCCGCACAAGCACAGGCTAGCAGAAAGCCGGCCGCGCCATCTCGTGCTAGAGTCGTAAACGGCGGCAATGGCAGGCGAGCGAAAGCGGAGGCTGCTGGAAGGCGAGGCGCTGCTGGAATACGCGGCCAGGGCGCTGGCGGCTCGCGCCCACAGCGTGGGCGAGCTGCGCGAGAAGCTGCTCCGGCGGGCCGCCAGGGAAGAAGACGTGGAGCCAGTGATCCGCCGCCTCCGTGAGCTCGGCTACCTGGACGATCGGCGTCTGGCCGAGCATTACGCGGCCGCGCGCCTGGAGAACGAGGGTTTGGGCAAGATCCGCGTGGTCCGCGAGCTACGCCGCCGGCGGGTTGCGCCTCCGGTGGCCGAGCAGGCGGTGGCCAAGGTTTACCGGGGAACCGACGAAGTTTGGCTGATCGAAGACTACCTGCGGCGCAAGTACCGCAGCAAGTGCTTGGAAGACCTGCTCGCCGAGCCCAAGGCAGTAGCCTCCGTTTACCGACGCCTGCGGTCCGCCGGCTTTACGGCCGCGGGCGTGATCTCGGTGCTGCGGCGGCTGGCCCGGGACCCGGAGTTGCTCGACCCGCTGAAAGGCGCGGAAGAATCCTGACCGGGCAACCTCAGGACGACAGCGCAGCCTGGAGCATGGCGCGCGCGTAAGCGACGTTGTAGACGATGCCTGCGTAACCTCCCCCGCCAGGATAGCCGCGGATGGGTCCGCGTTCGCGGTCGTAATCGAGCGCGCGAGGATGTTCCGGATAGATGGTCCCGGTATAACCGCCCCGCACCAGCTCTTTCATGACCGCAAACATGTCCACCTGGCCCTCGTCCGGGAAGACCTCGGTGTATTTCAGATAGGGCTTCACAACGCGAACGTTGCGGAAATGGACGTGATTGATGCGCTTGCGGGAAAGAAAGTAACGGCAGACTTGGACGGGGTCCTCGCCCAGTTCCCGCGTGACCCCGCAATCGTAAGTGATGCCGTTTGCAGGGCTGGGTACGATTTCGATCAGCCGCTTCCAGCCTTCCAGCGTAGCCATGATCT
>JBMFPL010000146.1:0-2171 GCA_049969115.1 Bryobacteraceae bacterium
CTCCTCGGTTCACTTTATTGTAGGCGCCAGCTGTCACTACGGTCAACCCGCGCCCACCTCGCTCATCTTAACTGTACCACGCCCGCGCCATCCCAAATGACCTGGTCTGGTGCGGCCACCACAGGCATCAGAAATGCCGCATAACGGACTTCTACGCGGCTGCGCGCCGGAATCCAGCGGAACGCCGGCACGCCGAACATCTGCCCGCGGCCGATCATCTGCCGGCGAGTTTCGGGCATGGGCGAAACCCCGAACTCCATGCCGCGGGTCAGCGTCTGGCCGTTCCATGGCGGGCTCGACCGGCTGTAATTTTCCTCCCAGATGCCCATCCAGGGGAAATCCTCGCGGTGCCAGACGTAGCCGAACGCAAGCTGGGCGGCAGGGGACCAGGCGACGAACCAGGCGTGCTCCCGGGCCGGGTCCATCAAGTGCGTAGTGAACTCACCCGAAGCAGGCGCGTTGGTGAACACTCGGAGGTCTTCGCGGCTGCCGTCCCTGCGCGGCGCCCAGGGCCAGTCGAACTCCGCCCCGATCTGGAGGCGGCTGGCGCCCGGGCTGAAGTCGGATTCGAAAACCTTGGATCGCGTGGCGGTGACGCGGAACAGGGTTTCGCCCTTGGCCAGGAAGGGTGGGCCCAAGGTCACGTGTTGCGTCCAGCCTGCGGGACGATCGGTGGCTGAAACGTTTTGGACGATTTCTGTAAATTCGACCACGCGCGCTCCCGGCGCCAGCCGGATCCTCCTCTGCACCCGCAAACGCGCCTCAGGCAGTTCCGCCTCCGCCCGCAGCTCGTCCCCCACCGCCTCGATCCGGTAGGGGACCACCGAAGCCTCGCCGTGAACGGGCAGCCCGGCGGCCGCTTCCTCCTCGCTGGGCGGGCCGAAGATGTCGAGGCACAGGTTGTGCCCCATGATGCCCGCCAGCAGCTTGCTTTCCGCGTTCTGTCCGTATTCGGGATGCAGCGCGGGATCGTAGCGGGAGGGTTCGATGGAGGGCCAGGGCGGGGTCCAAAGCGGGTTGATGCCCGTGGCGTGGTCGAAGATCTCCGCCACGTGCCCTCCTTCGACCAGCACCGTCAGCCGCAGGGTACCGTTGTCCAGTTGATATGCCCGCCGGTTCCGGTAAGTTGTCTCGGCCATGGCCCCCAGCATACTTCAAACCGCCAAGGGCGGCGGCCCGGCCCTGCAAAGCGGCTCGCTTTTCAGCTCGCGGGTTCAGGCATCGCGCGGCCTGAGGTAGTACTCGAGGGCTTCGGGAACCGCAAGCCCGCGCGGCTCTAGACGGGCCTCGGGGTGAGTCTGCCGGAACCGCTCTAGCATCAGTGCCATGAGCCGTTCGACCACCTCCGGGTGCTTTCGCGAAACGTCGTCAAATTCTCCCGGGTCATCCCGCAAATCATACAGGCGGAACCAGCGGCCGGGTGTGGGATTGTCCGTTTTGTAGCCGTCCTGCCGCTCCCGCCGCCCGGAGCAGAACACCAGCTTGAAGCGGTCGGTGCGGACACAGGCTTCCTCGTTTTCCAGATACTCGCTGACGACGTACTCGCGCCGTCGCGCGGGCCTTCCCCCTTCCAGATAGGGCCGCAAGCTGCGCCCGTGCTGCACCGGCAACGGCTCGATGCCGAGCAGGTCCAGGACCGTGGGCGCCACGTCCACACCTTCAGTCAGGTCCCGAACCACTCCGCGCCGGATGCGGCCCGGCCAGCTTATGATCAACGGCACGCGGATAGCTGGCTCGTAGCTACAGTGCTTTTCGAATCGCCCGTGGTGCCCCAGGCAGTAACCGATGTTACGGTCGAGGTAAGCGACTGATGTGTAGTACGCGGCAAGAATTCCCCTTTTGTCCTGTTCGGTAAGGTCCCGGAAAATCAGCGGAATCTGCCACGCGTCTTCCGGGCCGACCCTGGGGGGAATGAAACGGGCAGGGTCGAACAGATCGCGGTCTTCCACCGGAAAATCGAAAGGCGAGTGGGGCTCGAGAAAACTTACCCACAATGCGAACGGGGTATCCTTGTGCTCTTCGAGAAACTTTGCCGCCTGGCGGGCAATGTAAGTTCCCAGCATGTCGTCATAATAGCGGGGGTAAGGAAGCTTGTCGGCGTTCAGCCAGATACGCGCCGGGTCCTTGAAGGGCCTCCACGGCGGCTTGGTCCTGACCCCCGGCGGGACCGG
>JBMFPL010000146.1:2181-8061 GCA_049969115.1 Bryobacteraceae bacterium
GGCCGCACCTCGGCGGACCATGCCTTTCTGATGGCCCCTTCGGTCATGACCACGTCAAAGCCATGCTGGCCCGGTTCGGGTGGGCGGTTGAAATGCATCTTGCCGAAAACCGCCGTCCTGTAGCCGGCAGCGCGAAGCTGCTTGGCCAGCGTGGGCTTGCCGGGGTCGAGCGGCGTGCGCAGCACGGTGACCCCGGCCGCATGGGGCATCTGGCCGGTGAGCAGGGACTGGCGCGAGGGCGTGCAGACCGGTGCGTTGCAGTAATGCCGCGCGAACCGCACCCCTTCCCTGGCCAGGCGATCCAAGTTGGGGGTGCGCGCGAGGCGGTCGCCCTCCACCCCTAGGACATAGCCCGCATGGTCGTCCGAGATCAGGAACAAAAAGTTCGGTCGCTGGGCGCGGCTCGCCACCAGCGAGGGCGCTCCCGCAAGCAGGCGCCTCCGCGTCAGCATCCGTCTTAAGTTACCATAACCCGGGGCCGGCGCACAAACCCAGCCGGCCTTCCCTTCGCCGTGACGGAGCCGCCATTGCCGCGGGGAAGGAGCCAGCTGTCGACGGGGCCCGCAGCCGCGCGTTACTCCGTCGTGGAGGCGGGCGTGGAAGCCGCGGCCGCAGCCTTGTGCCCTTTTAGCCGGGCCATGCGCGCTTCCCATTCTTTGCGCAGCTCTTCCCTGCGCTCAAGCACGTAGGCTTTGGCCTCCTCGAAGTTTTTGAATACGCGCCGGCCTTTCAACAGATTGCAGGGCCGGCAGGCCGTGACGAGATTGCGAGGTTCCTTCTTGCCGCCCTTCGCTCGCGGGATCACGAAATCCACGGTCATCACCAGGTAGTTCTCGAAGCTGGCTGACCCGTCCAGCCCGCAGTACTGGCAGCGGTAATGATCCCTTTTCAGAATGTTCAACCCTTCCTCGATTGTCAGGGGCCTGGCGCGACGGATCATCTGAATCAAGCGGGAAACGGGCATTGCGCACCTCCCGCCCCTTAGTATGCCGCGGAAACCGCCGTTTGCAACACGAATTTTCAAGGACGGCGGGCGGGCGTCGCTGCTGGCGCCGCGGGCGCGGGCTCGCGGTTCTCCACCGGAATTACGAAATAAGGCACACCGTTTTGCGGATCGGGATGAAACCAGCCGCCCTCCCGACTAAGCACCTCGAAGTAATACATCAGATCCCAATCGGGCTTGACGTCCTCGCCCGGGATCACGAAGGTCGGTTGAGGTCCCCTGGCCTCGAGCGACTTGAATTCCGCTAACTGGTTAAGGGGACGGTAGTACAGGCGGGTAACTCCGCCAGCCGGGGCCGGCCAGACCTGAAGATTCAGTCTGAGCGACTGGCCAGCGACCGCCATTTTTGGCGTCAGATGAGCGATCGCGGGCCGTGGAGGGCGCTTGGGCGGCGCTGGCAGCACCGGGGCGGGCGCTGGAGGATCCCGCCAGACGACGAGGCCGCTTGCCCGCCAGCTCCCTTCGGGTAAGACTACATCCAGGTGGTTGTCGCTGGCATCGAGCAGCCGCTGCGGTCCCGGGCCCTGGGGCGTCAGGATGCACACCCGGAAGCGCCCGGGCCCGGTGCGGATGCGGAAGGTCTGTGCCCCGCGCCCTTCGACCCAGTCACCGTAAAGGACGTTGGCGGGCAAGGCCTGCGGATTTTTGGATACCGCGCGAATTTGGGCGTAAGGCGTGAGCGGCAAGGCGTGCACCTTGCGCTCTCCGTTGCTCGCCCAGCCGTAACCGCGCTCCGGCGTGTAGGGGGTCTGGGGCCCCACTGCTTGGAACCGCGGCGCCACGCTGTGCCGCCACAGATACGGGTCCCTGCGATACAGCGCGACGTCCCCCGGCGGCCCAGGCGTTGCGCCGAAATCGAAGCCGAAGTCGAAGCGCCCGAACTCCTTCCAGACACGCTCGCGCTCGGCCAGCGTCTGGACGTCGTGCTGGACGTAGGGCAGCCGATCCTTCCAGTGGCCCCAGTCCTGAGGGCCGAACGACATTTCCTCCGGATAGAGGCCGTCGGTGAGCTGGACCAGGCTCTCCCAGATTCCCTGGGCGGCCTCGATCTCGCGCCGCGCCCGCTTCAAGGCGGCTTCATCCGCCGTCCGGTAATGCCACGCCAGCTCGTAGGCGGCCAGTTGCTTGTGAGCGTGGTAACGGGCCAGGTGGGCCAGCACCTGAAAATCGGGCTCCGAAGCCAGCCACTCGCGCGATGGCGGCTTCGGCTGCGCCCGTACGCGAGCGATGGCCTGCTGGATGCTGTCAGCGATTTGTTGCAGCCGCGCCGCCGTTTCCAGCGGCGTCTGTTTGGCCGATGCGATTCCCTTCAGCCGGTTCTCCACCGCCTCGGGAATAGCCGCCACCATCCGCCAGTCGCTCGGTCGCACCTCGATGTATGCATCAATCAGGCCTCCGGGGTTGACCTCGGGCCAAAGGTACATGTTGGGATCGGCCATGTGCACGGCCACGATCTCGTTGAGCACACCGCTGGCGGCGCGGTATGCCTCCAAAGCGGCCTGCGCTGCGGATCCGAAGCGGCGCTGGAATTCGTCGAGCCAGACCGCTTCGAGCGTTTTGGGGTCGTAACTGAGCCGACCCCAGAGCAGGTAAAAGAACCAGTAGCGCTCGAACTCCCACTTCCACCAGGCCTCGTCCCGGTGCGCCGCGGTGAAGATCCCCCACTTGCCCGGCCGGTTCCCGTAGCCTTTCTGCGCCAGCGGCGGATCTATCTCGAAACCTGCCGTACCCGAAAGGCGGAAGGTAGGCACGGCGCGGCGCACATAGTCGGGATCGCCCCACAGCAGCAGCCGGTGCGATCCGAGCGCCCAGACTTCCCAGAAGAACTCATAAGGCCGTGGTTTCTTGAGTAAGTCGAGGTAACTGTATCCGGGAAACGTCTCCGCCGGTTGATACGGCCGGCCGAGGTGCTCGGCCCAGTACTTGGTGGACACCCGCAGCGGGACGCCGGAGGCCTGAGCCGCGTCGATCATCCCGCGGGCCAGCGACCAGGCCCGCAGATCGAGCGTCACCCGCCGGCCCGCTTCACGGATCGCGCGGAAAACCCAGTCGCGGTAGAAAGGGATCTGATCTTCGCGCGCGATGCCCGACTCGGCGTCAGTGCGCACCTGGATGCTGCGAATGCCCGGGCAGGCGGCCAGAATTCGCCGCAGCGCCGCGTAACTGTAGGGCCCGATGTTGGAGGGCGTCAGCCCGACCACCGTGGGCGCCTGACCCGCGTGCACGTTGTGCTGTCCGATGCCGAGGGTGAAGTCAATGCCGTGGTCGGCGGCGGCTTCCGCAATGAAGCGCAGCATTTCCAGATGCCGGTCCCTTTCCAGAGCCGCCAGCCCTGGCACGCGAACCTCCGGGAATTCCTCCAGCGCCAGCCAGAAAGGATAAGGGGGTGCCTGATAGTTGGTCTGGTGGGCGTAGACGAGGTTGAACCGGTTGAAGCGGCAACGGGCCAGCAAGGAAAACAAATCCATCCAGTGCTGTTTGGAGTGGAACCACTCCTGCTCCAGGTCCCGGTTGTGCAGGAACCAGCGGATCCCCCGGATCGGAGTCGCTGGACGGCCCTGCGCCGCCCAGAGCCGGCCTCGGCGACGGATCTGCTCGGCCGCATCCAGCAGGCCGTACATCAACCCGCGCAGGTCCCCGCCCGTGATCAGGCCCGGCGCGATCCGGTAGGTCTCGGGCGCTTCGCCGTTGAGCTCCGCGCGCACGCGGTATGCCTCCGGTCTGAGGCCCCGTTGCTCCAGCGCGCGCCGGTACTGCTCCAGACCGAACTCCACCGGACCGGCCCACGCCGCCCAGCAGAGCGCCAGGCCGCTAAGTCGCCACCACATGCCAGTCCCGCCGGGAAAGATCGCGGTAGATGAAGGCGGCCGCCAGGGCTGCGGCCACCAACAGAATCAAGTCGGGCGCGGTCTGTTTCAGCAAGAGCTTGCCCACCCCGAACAGCGCCCCGTAGATCAGCACGCAGCCTGCGGCGGCATCGGCCAGGTTTTTCCAGCCTTCCCCCTCGGCGGGTACATCCGGGACCAGCCGTGCGATCGGCGCCCAGCCCCGCCCGGAAGGCCGCACGCGCCGGTAAAACTCGAGCAGCTTCGCCGCCGGCTCCGGTCGGGTGAGCAGCGTCGTCGCCAGCCACACCACCGTGGTGACGCCGATCGTGACGATCATGATCCAGGCGAAGCCCGGCGGGTCATCGCTGTCCAGGCCCCAGAAAAGCTGGGGGCTGACGGAAACCACGAAAGCAGCTACCGTGGAGGAAACTTCGCTCCACGCGTTGATGCGCCACCAGTACCAGCGCAGCAGGAGCACGCCGCCGGTGCCCGCCCCGGTCACGATCAGCAGCTTCCAGGCGGCCGCGATCGAGGTCATGTGGAATGTCACCACCGCCGAAACCAGCGTCAGGAAGACCGTTGCCAGTCGCGAAACCAGCACGTAGTGGCGCTCGCTGCCATCCCGGCGCAGGAAGCGGCGATAGAAGTCGTTCACCAGGTAACTGGCGCCCCAGTTCAGTTGCGTGGCAATGGTGGACATGTAGGCGGCCGCAAAAGCGGAGACCATCAGGCCGCGCAGGGAGACGGGCATGTGGTCGAGCATGACGCGCAGGTAGCCCGATTCGGGATCGGCCAGGCCCGGGTAAAGCACCAGCGCGGCCAGCGCGGTGAGGATCCAGGGCCAGGGCCGTAGGGCGAAGTGCGCGACTTGGAACCACAACGTAGCCAGCAAGGAATGTTTTTCATCCCGGGCCGAAAACATGCGCTGCGCCACGAACCCGCCCCCGCCCGGTTCCGAGCCCGGATACCACGTCGCCCACGAGTTCAGCGAGATGTAAACCAGAAAGGTCAGCATGGGCATCCAGGCCGAGTTCGGATCGGGGATGAAGGCTAGCACCGACCCCGGCTGCCCGGCGGCGGCCCGGGCCCTGTCCAGCGCGTGCAGGCTGGCCAGCAGGCCGTCCAGCCCCCCGACCGCGCCCACCGCGAACACCGCGAGCACGATGACCATGCTCATGACGATGGCGAACTGTACGAAATCGGTCACCAACACGCCCCACGGGCCCGAAAGTGTGGAGATCAGCGAGGTCACCGCGATCATGCCCAGGGTGATGACGATGGCCTGGATTTTGGTCACGCCCAGTACGTGCTCGAGAATCTTCACCATTGCCAGGTTCACCCAGCCCAGCACGATCGAGTTGATCAGCAACCCCAGGTACAGGGCGCGGAAGCCGCGCAGGAAAGCTGCCGGACCGCCCGAATAGCCGATCTCGGCGAACTCCACATCGGTCATCACCCCTGCCCGTCGCCACAGCCGCGCGAAGAAGAACACCGTGAGCATGCCGCCGGCCACGAAGTTCCAGCACAGCCAGTTGGCCGCGATGCCGCCTTTGGCCACCAGCCCGGTCACGGCCAGGGGTGTGTCGGCGGCGGAGGTGGTGGCCACTATCGAGGTGCCGGCGAGCCACCAGGGAACGTTGCGTCCGGAAAGGAAAAACTCCCGCGTGCTCCGCCCGGCGCGCGCCTTGTAGTAAAGGCCGATGCCGAGGCTGAGCGCGAAATAAGCTGCGATAACCAGCCAGCCCAGCGGGGCCAATTGCACCCTGCGATTATAATCTCCGCGCTGACCGCGCCGTGCCCTCTGCGCTGCGGTCATGGCGCGCCACCCGGCGAGCGAGGATGCGGCCGGCCGTACCAGCGCCTCTGTCTGCCTGTGGTCCTCCCGCGCAGCGAGAGCAGCCCGTGATCGAACTTGGTGGCGCTTGGCCCGGAGATGCGCCGCAGCCAACCGTTTGACACCGGCGGGCCGGTTTGCTTTAATAATCGTTGAAAGAGCTGCTCCTCAGTAGCTCAATGGTAGAGCATCCGGCTGTTAACCGGAGGGTTGCA
>JBMFPL010000147.1:0-8055 GCA_049969115.1 Bryobacteraceae bacterium
GCCGGAATTTTGCAAAGCGCTTGCGCGCCGCGAGCAGCCGGCTGCGAAAGGGCGGCCGCAACGAAAACATGAAAACATTAACTTGTTTTACCCTTACGCTACAACGTCCCGGCCCCGCCTGTCAACGTTTTTCTTGGCTTCCGCGCCCACGCCCAGCCCCTGCCCCCAAGCCCGCTCGGCGCCCCTGGGGCCGTTCCCTGCCGCGCCGCTACAGCCGCCACTGCCAGGCCGCGCTCGCGCCCGCCTCCCTCTCCCCTGGCTCTCACCGCTTGCATTGCCGACGGGGGCTGTGCTAGTAATTGGCCCGAGCCGAACGTTTGGGTTGTCCCGGCCCAACGAGGAGGGTCAGCATGAGGGCGCTGGGAATCGCCTCTACGAGCCTCGTGATCGTTCTCGGTCTGGCCGCACCGAGATGCGCCGCCCAGACCACGTTCGCCAGCATCACCGGAACCGTGACCGACGCCACCGGCGCCGCCGTCCCCAGCGCGACTGTGGAGGCCGTCCAGCAAGGAACCAACTACCGCTACACTGCGCAAGCCAACGAGGTCGGCAATTACACCCTGGCCCAGTTGCGCGAAGGCGTCTACACCGTGCGCATCACCGCGCCCGGCTTCAAGGAGTTCGTGGCCACGGACATTCGCCTCTCGGCGCTGGAAATCCGCCGCCTCGACGCGCGCCTGGAAGTCGGCGCCCTCGAGGCCCGCATCGAAGTGACCGCCGGCGCCGCGCTGATCGAAACCGAAACGGCCCGGATCTGGGACTCCAAGACGGACCGCTACCTCGTCAGCCTGCCGCTCAATACCCGCTCGCTGTGGAGCTTCCTCGGCCTCTCGCCCGGCGTCGTGCAATCCGGGGGCGACTCCGCCAATCGCCGCTTCGCCGGATCCCGCCTCAACCAGTCCGACTCCTCCATTGACGGCATCACCCACTCCAACCAGTACGACGGCACTCAAATTTCGCCTCTGGTCTCCGCGATCGAATCCTTCGCCGAAGTGCGCGTGGACATGGCCAACAACACGGCCGAATACGGCTCGATCGGCCAGGTCACCATCATCTCCAAGAGCGGTTCCAACGAATGGCACGGCTCGCTCTTCGATTACTACGTGACACCATGGTTCCGTGCGCGCAACCCCTTCGCCGCCCAAAGGTCCACTGGCGTCCGCCACAACCCGGGCGGCTCCATCGGTGGCCCCATCGTCGTTCCCAAGCTCTATGACGGGCACAACCGAAGCTTCTTCTTCTACACCTTCGAGACGACGCGCGGCTCGCAAACGCTCTCCAGCCTTAACGCCACGGTGCCCATTCCTTCCTGGCGCGCCGGGGACTTCAGCCGCGAATCGGCCACCATCCGCGATCCCTTTGCCGGCAATGCGCCCTTCCCCGGCAACCGCATCCCCAGTTCACGCCTCAATCCCGTCGCCCTGAAAATCCAGGATCGCTTTTACCCACTGCCCAACCAGCCCGACCCCGACACCTTCCGCGCCCTCAACCACCGTCTCCAATTGCTACGCCCCTTCGATCCCAACACTTACTGGACCCTGCGTCTGGATCACCGCTTCAGCGAAAAGCACTTCGTGTTCGGTCGTTACACCTGGAACCGTTCGCACTCACGCGATTACGACAGCGCCCTGCCCGCCATCGGCCGCCGCTGGCAGACGCGCGATACCCGCGCCGTGCAGGCCTCCTACACCTGGAGCCTGCGCCCCAACCTGGTCAACGAGTTTCGCTGGGGCTACGCCTGGAACGATAACCCCCGCCACGGTCCACTGCGCGGCCTCGAAGTCGTGCAGTATCTTGGCCTGACTGGCCTCGTCCCCAATCTGCCCGACGTCAACGGCGTCTTCCAGGTCTCCTTCTCGGGCATCGGGATCACTGGCATCGCCCAGACGCAGTGGCGCCATCCCGGCTTCAAGAACTTCGCCCAGCAGTTCCAGGAGCACCTCAATTGGTTCCGCGGCCGCCACAGCGTCAAGGCCGGCCTCATCGCCGGCCGCACCAAGTTCGAAGACTGGCAGATGCCGAGCAACCTCTTCGGCGCCGCCACCTTCTCCAACCGCTTCACCGGTCACCCCTACGCCGACTTCCTTCTGGGCATCCCCACTTCCTCTTCTCGCGCCGCCCCCAGCCTTTACGTTGACCGGCTACGCTGGAACTGGGACACGTTCGTGACAGACGAATGGAAGATCCGCCCCGATCTTACCCTCAACATCGGCCTCCGCTACGAGTTCAAACCCGCATGGACCGAGGCCTCCGGGGCCCAGGCCCTCTTCGATGTGGACTCGGGGAAGATCGTCGTTCCCGACGGCGCTCTCCAGAAAGTCAGCCCCTTGCTGCCCAAAGCCTACGTCGAGGTTGTCGAGGCCTCCGGCCTCGGCTTCCACCCCAAGGAGCTGCTCGTCAGGGAACACAATAATTTCGCGCCGCGTATCGGCCTCGCCTGGCGGCCCCTGGGGCCCAACACCGTGGTTCGCGCCGGCTACGGCATCTTCTATGACGTGGTGCCCCGCGCTGTCTCCGCCGGCGGCGCGCCTTTCGTGATCAACGAGCCGACCTTCACGAACCCGACGCCCGTGCCCACCATCGTCCTCCCCGTTGTCTTCCCCACGTCGGTGGCGGGGCCCACCACCATTTCGCTGCCCGGCGCGGTCCGCAAGGACCTGCGCACCCCGTACTCCATGCAATACAATCTCACCCTGGAACACCAGCGCTGGGAAACCGGCTTGCGCCTCTCTTACATCGGAACCAACACCCGGCAGGGCGAGTGGGGTTATAATATCAACCAGCCTGTCCCCGATACCCGGCTTTATGTGGACAAACCGCGCCCCTTCCCGCGCTACCCGGGGATTACTTACATCTCCAACGGCGCGGGCCACCAGTACCACTCAATGCAGCTTGAAGTGGAGCGTCGCTTCGCAGGCGGCCTCGCTTACCAGTTCTCCTGGACCTGGGCGCGCGACATCGGCGATCTCGAGCGCGGCGAATCCCCCGAAAACGCTTACGACCGCAAGCGCGAACGCGCGGTCTGGTCCGATATCCCCACGCACCGCGTCACCGGGAACTTCATTTACGAATTGCCCTTCGGCAAAGGGACCCGCGGCTTGAGGCGCGGTCTCCTCTACGGCTGGGAACTGACCGGAATCTACAGTTTCTACTCGGGCCAGTTCCTTACTCCCCAGTGGACCGGCCCCGATCCCACCGGCACTGCCTATACCTCTTCGCGCACGCCGGCGCAGGTCACCATCCGCCCGGATCACCTGCGCAACGCCAACCTTCCCAAAGACCAGCGCTCCGCCGCCCGCTGGTTCGATGTCTCCGCCTTTGCCCCGCCCCAGCCTGGCCGCTTTGGCACCTCGGCCAAAGGCGTCATCAAAGGCCCCGGCTCGTGGGCCTTCAACGCCGGCCTGGCCAAGCATTTCTACTTCCGCGAGCGTGCCCGCCTGCGCTGGGAGATTACTTCCACCAATCTCTTTAACCATCCGAACTGGAACAACCCGGGCACTAACATCACTTCCCTGGCCACTGCCGCCGTCATCACCGGCGCGGGAGGCGAACAGCCGCTGGATACCACCGGCCCGCGCTCCTTCCGCACCGGTCTCCGTTTGGAGTGGTAGGCTGGGAAACTATGCTGCCAAGGCTACTCTGCCTCTCGTTGCCTCTCACCCTGGCGGCGCAGGTTCCCTCCCGTGAAGAGGTGGTCGCCGCCATGCTCAAGGCCGCTCGCTTCTATCGCCAGCACGTCTCCACCGAAGGCGGCTACCATTACTACTACACCGCGGACCTCAGCTACGGCCGCTCCGAAGCCGCCGAAGGTCCCACCCAGATCGAGGTCCAGCGTGAAGCAACGCCCATTGTCGCTCTCGCTTTCCTGGAGGCCTACCGAGCTACCGGAGAGCGCGAATTCCTCGGCTTCGCCCGCGACGCTGCCTATGCCTTGCTCCGCGGACAGCTCTGTAGCGGGGGCTGGGACTATCTCATCGAGTTCGATCCCCAGAAGCGTGCCGCCTGGCAATACCGCTGGGATGGCAACTGCGGCGAGGACAAACGCGGCCTCACCAATTTGGACGACAACGTCACCCAGGGCGCCCTCCGCGTCCTCATGCGCGTGGACCGGGCGCTGAATTTCTCCGACCCCAAAATCGGGGAGGCAGTACGTTACGCGCTCGACAAGTTACTCGCCGCACAATATCCCATCGGCGCCTGGCCCCAGCGCTTCCGCCGCCCGCCCGATTTCTCCCGATATCCGGTAAAACGCGCCAGTTACCCTGACGACTGGCCCCGGATCTGGCCCGGGCCGAACTACCAGGACGCCTACACTTTCAACGACAACGCCATTTGCGACGTGATTGACATGCTGCTCGAGGCGGCGCGCATTTACCGCGATCACCGCTACCGGGCCGCCGCCGAGAAAGGCGGCCAGTTCATCCTGCTCGCGCAGATGCCCGATCCCCAACCCGCCTGGGCGCAACAGTACGACGCCGAGATGCACCCCGCCTGGGCCCGCGTCTTCGAACCGCCCGCAGTCACTGGCGGAGAGTCCCAGGGCGTGCTCCGGATGTTACTTACCCTTTATCGGGAAACCGGAGACCGCAGGTATCTGGAGCCCGTTCCGCGCGCCCTCGATTACTTCAAACGATCGGAAGTTCCCCGTGGCCCGCAGGCAGTCTTCCGCCGGATTCCCGAAGGCCCCATCCTGGCGCGCTTCTACGAACTGAAGACCAACCGCCCCCTTTATATCACCAAGGGCACCAGGCTGCAAGCGGCCGGTTTGGGCAGCCGCATGGTGGACGGTTACCAGATCAGTTACTCGCCTGATTCCGTTATTACTCACTACAACGTGCTGGTCAGCGGCCGCGAGCTTGCGTTCATCGAGGAAGACTTTCGCCGCCTGTCCGCTGCCGACCCAGCCTCCGTCCGCCGCCCCGACACGCTCAGCGGCCTGTCCCCCTTTCTGGAGCGCTTCAGCCAGAAGCCTGCCCCGCCCCCGGGTCCCGACGAGGTCCGGCGCATCCTTTCCACCATGGATGAACGCGGCGCGTGGGTCACGCGGGGCGTCATCGGCAAACCCGACCGCCTCGTCTTTGTCTACTCCGCCCGCAACATGATCCTGCGCATCGGTCGCGGCCGTTCCGACGGCAGCGCCGCGGGCCAGCCCGAGTCCCGCTCGCAGATCATCCCGCTACACGAAGACGATACCGTCGAAATCTTTCTCGGCCCGCAGCCTCCGGTGGAACGCATCATCCGCTCCAGCGATTTCGCCCGCAACCTCACCCGACTTGCCGAATACGTCCGCAGCCTGGATGTGGCCACCTCCCGCACGGCTTCTCCGATAAAATAGGACCCGTTGCCTGACAAGCGAGGAACTCATGGTGGATCTTTCGCGACTTTATGATGCCGTGGTTAACGGCGACGCCAGGACCGCCGTGGCCGTCACCAAGGAAGCGCTGGCTGAAAACGCCGACCCCATGGAGCTGGTCACCAAATACATGATCCCCGCCATGAACGAGGTCGGCCGGCGCTTCGAATGCGAGGAATATTTCGTGCCCGAACTGCTGCTGTCGGCCCGCGCCATGAAGAGTGCCATGGAGTTGATCCGGCCCTTGCTGGCCGCCCGCGGCGCGCAACCCGTGGGCCGGGTCGTCATCGGCACCGTCAAGGGCGACCTGCACGACATCGGCAAGAACCTGGTCGCCTCCATGCTCGAAGGCGGCGGCTTCGAGGTGATTGACCTGGGCGCGGACGTGCCGCCCGAAAAATTCGTCCAGGCGGTCCAGGAGCGCAACGCGCAGCTCGTCGCCATGTCCGCCCTGCTGACCGTCACCATGCCCGCCATGAAAACCACCATCGAAGCGCTGAAGGCCGCCGGCCTGCGCGATCGTGTCAAGATCATGGTGGGCGGCGCGCCTCTCACCCAGAACTATGCCGACGAAATCGGCGCCGATGGCTACGGCGAAAACGCCAGCGTCGCCGTCTCCCTGGCCCGGCGCCTGATCGGGACACAGGCTGCCTGAGAGAGCTGGGCCACTTCTCTGGCCATGAAGATCGGCTTCCACACCGACGCTTTCAATTCCGTCTACTGGAACTTCGAGCAGTGCCTCCAATGGGCGCAACGCAACGGCGTCCACTACATCGAATGCGGCGTCATTGACGGCGTGAGCTGGATCCACGGCCTCGGCTACCAGCCTCACGTTGCGCTCTGGGAAGATCCCCTGCTGTTGCGGCGCAAAATGGAACGCTACGGCGTCCAGTTCTCCCAACTGGACGCCGCCTTCCCGCTTTCCCTGCCCGAAGGCGCCACCCTGGGCGTCGAGTACGTGCTCCATGCCATCCGCTGGGCCAAACTCGCCGGTTGCCCGCGTGTGGACACCACCGACGACCGCCGCCCGCCCGAAGGCATGAGCCACCGCGAAGTCATGGCTCACCTCCGCCGCACCTACCTCCAGCTCCTCCGCGTGGCCGAGGCCTACCGGATCACCGTCAACATCGAACCTCACGGCTACTACACCACCCGCCCCGAGTTCATGGAAGAAATGCTGGCCTTCAGCGACTCGCCCTGGCTCCGGCTCAACATGGATACCGGCAACACCTACATCGCCGGCCAGGACCCGGTCGCCTTCCTCCAGCGGTTCCTCGATCGTGTCAACCACGTCCACATCAAGGACGTCAGCCCCGATCTGGCCCGGGCCATGCGCGGCGAGCTCACTGGCATCGCCGTCAGCCACTGCGCCGTCGGCGACGGCGTCAACGCAGCCAATATCCGCGAGTGCCTCCGCTTGCTGCGACAGTCCGGCTATGAGGGCGTTCTCAGTCTGGAATGCGAAGGACAGGGGGGGCCACTGATCGAACGAAGTCTTCAGTGGCTGCGCAACGAGCTGCGCGCGCTGGGCATCGAGGCCTGACGCGCTGCCCCTTCAGGAAACGCCGAAGACCTGCTCGGCGAAGCGCCGGCTTAGGCGCAGGTTTTCCTCCAACGATCGCGTGATCCGCGTTTGCTGGCTGTAGGCTAGCTCCACGATGAGCCACCCCTGAAAGCCCATCTTTTTCAGGCACGCCGCCACCTGACGGTAATCAATGTCGCCTTCTCCGAAGTCCTCGGCCCATACACCCGCCTTGCTGTTGCGCAGGTGCAAGCTCACCAGGCGCGGCCCTGCCGCCTCCAGAATCTCCAGCGGCTTCTGGCCGCCGCGCTGCACCCAGTCCACGTCTACGCAGAAACCCACCAGCTTGGGATCGGTGTTCTCCAGCAAGTGCCGCCACTCGCGCGCGTTGTCTGCCATCTCCGGATCGTGGTGGTGCAACTGCAAGCGGAATCCCTGCAAGCGCAGCTTATCGCCCAGCGCGTTGACGTGCCGCGCCTGTGCATCCAGCTCCGCGTCACTCTTGCGTTCCTTGTTGCGCTTCGGGCTGGGGTTGAAGTTGAGCAGGTACGCCCCCGCCGCCTTGGCCGCCGCCGCCACGCGCAGCGTCTCTGCGATGGTCTGCTCGGCCTCCTCCGCCGTGTGCATCGGCCCGCTGTTGTAGACGCTGGGCGCTTCCATCCGGCACTCGCGCAGCGCCTTCAGCGTGATCCCGGCCGTCTCCGCGTCGAAGCATTGGGCCAGCAACTCCACGGCGCGGTAGCCCGCCCGCCGCGTTGCCGCCAGCGCCTCCGCAATCCCATCGGCCAGCATCTTGTTCTGCGTGCGAAATTGCTGCGTCCACACATAAATGCCCGCCGCCAGCCGCGGCCTGTAAGCAGGCGAGGAAAACAACGGCGATGCAGCCAGCGTCGCCAGCATGCGCCGCCGCGTCACGAATCGGGGAACGCTCATGCGACACCGCAGTATACCAGAGTGCAGCCTCTCGCCGGGGTATACTCATCGCATGATGGCGAAGCTGCTGGCTCTGCTTTCCGCAGTAACGCTGGCTGCCGTGCCTTTCCACCAGTCCGGCTTCCACGCGGCACGCGACGGTGTGCCCGAGGGCTGGCGGACATGGTCCGCACGTCCCGAGACCGCCCCCAAAATGTGGGTGGACGATGTGCATTCGCGCGGCGAACCGGGATCGCTCGCCATCTCC
>JBMFPL010000148.1:0-8037 GCA_049969115.1 Bryobacteraceae bacterium
CCTTGACACGGACCGGCCTTCTCATGGAAGTTGCCATCAGGGGGAAGCGCAGCCCGCGCGACCACCTGTACATGGCCAGCGCTTTCTTCCAAGAATAGGACAAGTGCTTGTCACAGAACACGGGCGCCGGGCGATGACTGCGACGGAAGACTTGCACGATGCGCTCGAACAGTTCGTAGCGCGGGTAAAGTTTCTGGCCGCGCTCGTTCACCGGATAGTTGCCGTGCTCACCGATGAGCAGCACGGCGTCAACCGCCAGCCGGTCCCCGCCCAGCGTGAGGGCCTCCTCCACGCTGGGGTAAATCGTGAAGCCGTACCGGGCGGCCAGCTCCCGACTCATGTCGTTGGCGGGAACCTGGTCGGTGTACATCGAGACGATCCGGGTCCGCGGCTGTTGTCGCACGCCGTTCGGGTAATAGCCCTGCAAGAATCTGCCCCCGATCACGTCAGCGTGGGACAGCGGGCGGTACTCGGTCACGATGGCCGCGACTTTCGGGCGCCAAGCGCGCGCCGCCAGGCCCATGCTGGCGAGCAGGAAACCTCTGCGGTCCATCATCGCGTTCGCTCCAGGCCGAAGAGCGTTCGCCGGGCGCGCTGGTAGGTGAAGCGCGCGGGGTTGACCGAGGTGAGCCCTGGCGTGTCCACCTCGATGATCCGCTTCGCGATGGGCTCGTAAGCGGCGCGTGGCGCGATGGCGCCCTTGGCCACCAGGATGCTGTGACGCTCGGGGTCAATACCGAGGCTGATCAACTGGTGCAGGCTGTTCGGGCTGCTGCGGCGACTGGTGAGCACCAGCAGGCTCGGCCGCTCGCGGACCGACTCCTCGACCGCGATCACCGCCGTCAGTCCCTGATCGAAGTAACGCGCGCCGCCGTGGCGCACCTGCGGCTCGAAGTAAAAGCCGTCGTGCAGCGATTTCACTCGGCCGCGCACGCGGATCGGCTCGCCGTGGAAACGATCCGTCTTGCCGCCGACCTCCTGGTCGAAGGTGCCGCCGACGCCCGCGCGCACCGCGGCCTGCACCGCCTGGGGATCGTAGACTGTCATCACCCAGCCGCGCGCACCTTGCGCGAGCAGTTCTTTCAGCAAAAAGGTGCTGTCGCCCGCCGAGCCGCCGCCGATGTTGTCTCCCAGATCCATCAGCACGACGGGGCCCGAGGGCGCGGCCATCGCCTGGCGCACCGCTTGGGCCGCATCGGGCAGCTCGAGCACGAGCTGGTGGCGCGTGGACCACAGCAGATCCGCCAGCCGCTGGGCTTCGCGGCGCGCCAGCTCGGGGTCGCCATCGGCCACCACCACTGCCGCAGGCCCCATGGCCTCCACGTCGGCGTACGGGTAGCCGCCGGCCACGCTGGCCGCCAGGATTTTGGGATTCTGCTCCAGCCTGCGGCTTTCCGCCACGATGGGCGCCAGGGGCGGCCGCCGCGTGTTCTGGGAAACGATGTTGTAAATCATGGGCGGCTTGACCAGCGCTTGCACGGGGCGCGCCCGCCCGGTGGCTGCCGCGGCCATGATTCGCGCCGCCTGTTCACCTCGCTCGCGGGTATCGGTGTGGGGATTCTCTTTGTAGGTGAGCAAGGCGTCGCAGAAGCCGACGATTTCTTGGGAAATGTTGGCGTGAAAGTCGTGGATCACCACGATGGGAACACGCGGCCCCACGGCCTCCCGCACTCGGCGCACGATCTCGGCGTCGGCATGCGGGTAGCGTTCGCTCACCATGGCGCCGTGCAGGTCCAGGATCACCCCGTCCAGTTTTGGCGCGGCCCGGATGCGACCGACCAGCTCCCCGGTCAGCGTCTCGAAGACTTCCGCGCTCACCGGGCCTTTGGGGGTGGCGCCAGCGAACAACGTGGGATAGAGTCGCAGCCCGTATTTGCGCGCGCCCGCGACAATGCCGGCCACGGTGTCATGACCGGAAGTTCGCTGGTCGAGCTCCGCCTCGGTGGGAGTACGGCGGTCGAACTCGGCCAGCAGGGTGAGGGAAGGATTGAAAGAGTTGGTTTCGTGACTGATGCCGCCCACGGCAATCAGGGGAGGCGAGTCCGGAGCCAGCAACGTGGCAAGAGCGAGCCCGGGGATCACGCCGGGGTTCATGGCATCCCAGCATAGCCGAAGCTGGCGCGGCGCGTGCGATTCAGCCCACCACCGGGCCGCAGAAGAAGTCCAGCGCCTTGGAGATGAATTGCTTCAGTTGCGGGCGCGGCACCACGGCGTCGAGCATGCCGTTCTTGAGCAGGAAGTCGCTGCGCTGGAAGCCTTCGGGCAGCTTCTGGCGGATGGTCTGCTCGATGACGCGCGGACCGGCGAAGCCGATCAGCGCGCCTGGCTCGGCGATGTTGAGATCGCCCAGCATGGCGAAGCTGGCGGTGACGCCGCCGGTGGTCGGATCGGTGAGCACGCTGATGTAGGGCACGCGCGCCTCGTCCAGCCGCATGAGCGCCGCCGAGATCTTGGCCATTTGCATAAGGCTGACCGCGCCTTCCTGCATGCGCGCGCCCCCCGAAGCCGAGACGATGATGAGCGGGGTGCGGTTGGCGATGGCTCGCTCGATGGCACGGGTGATCTTCTCACCCACCACGGCGCCCATGCTGCCGCCGATGAACTTGAGCTCGAGCGCGCAGATGTAGACGGGCCGCCCGCTGAGCGTGCCGCCGGCCGAGATCACGGCGTCGTTCAGCCTGGTGGCCTCGCGCATGGCGGCCAGGCGCTCCTTGTAGGGCTTCGCGTCCACGAATTCCAGCGGGTCGGTGGAGACCATGCTGTCGTCGTAGGTCTCCCACTCGCCATCGAAAAGCAAACGCAGGCGGGTGACGGCGTCAATCTTGAAGTGGTAACCGCACTTGGGACAGACGTGAAGGTTCTGCTCGAGGGCCTTTCGCCAGATGATTTGACGGCAGCCGTCGCACTTCAGCCACAGGCCCTCGGTGCGCACCCGCCGTTCGCCTTCGGCCGGCGGGGTTTCGGTCTTGGGCTTGGGGCGAGTAAACCAGGGCATGACTCAGTACTCGATGCCGCGCTGGGCCCGGATGCCTTTCTGGTAGGGGTGCTTGATCTCACGCACCTCGCTGACCAGATCGGCTTCCTCGATCAGGAGCGGGTGGGCGTTGCGGCCGGTACAGATCACGTGAACGTGCGGTGGCGCTGCCTGATGCCTTCCAGCACTTCTTCGATCGGCAACAGCCCGTAGTCCACGGCATTGTTGATTTCGTCCAGGATCACCATATCATAGCTGCCGGACTGGATGGCAGCGCGCGCCGCTTCCCAGGCTCGGCGCGCCGCCTCCACGTGGTGGGCTTCCGGCTTGCCGGTCCCCACCTTCAGGAAGCCGCGGCCCATCGGGCGAATCTGGAAAGCGTCGCCCAGCATGCGCACCGCGTCGAGCTCGCCGTAGTGCCAGGTGCCTTTGATGAACTGGATCATGAGAACCTTCATGCCATGGCCGATGGCACGCAGGGCGCTGCCCATGGCGGCCGTGGTCTTGCCTTTGCCGTCGCCCGTGAACACCATCAACAGGCCGCGCGGCGCCCGTTCCATCGTCTTACGGTAGCGCGGCGGCGGCGCGTGCCGCAAGAAGACCCCTCCTGGCCGGGTTTGACGGCAGCCCCCGGCCGGGATATAAAATGGCCATCTCGCTGTCCGCAGTGAGTATGGGCCATGGGCGTGGCAATCACCGTTAATGTGCACGAGCGAGCCGCCTTTTACGAGGTCCCGGTTGGCAAGAAGGTTATCGTGGGGGTCACCGGGCTGGTGTTGATCGGCTACGTGGTGGCGCACATGCTGGGCAACCTACAAATTTTCCTGGGCCGGGAGCAGATCAACGCCTACGCCGAGCTGCTGCACCGCTCGGGGCCGCTGCTGTGGGCGGTGCGGGTGGTGCTGCTGGTCTCGGTGGGCTTGCATATGCTTTTGACCTTGCAACTGTGGCTACTCAAGCGGCGCGCGCGCCCCGTGCGCTACGTCAAGAAAATCGACGTGCCCACCGCCTACGCGGCCCGCACCATGATCCTGAGCGGGCCGCTGATTGCCGCCTTCGTCATCTTCCACCTGCTCCATCTTACCACCGGGCAGGCGGGCTTGCCTTTCGAGCCGCTCAACGTTTACGACAACGTGGTGCGCGGCTTTCGCATCTGGTACGTCTCTCTGGCCTACATGGTGGCGGTGTCGCTGGTCGGAGTGCACGTCTGGCACGGGCTCTGGAGCATGCTTCACACGCTGGGACTGGACGACGAGCGCTACCGGCCTGCCTTGCGGTTCATATCCCACGCCGTGGGATTGCTGACGGCGCTGGGATTCTTGTCCATCCCGGTGGCGGTGCTCACCGGTTTGATCGGTGGAGGTGTCAACTGATGGAACTGGCGTCCAAGTGCCCGGCAGGACCGATCGAGACCCGCTGGGACCGGCACAAGTTCGAGCTCAAGCTGGTCAGCCCGGCCAACAGGCGCAAGTACACCGTCATCGTGGTGGGCTCGGGGCTGGCCGGGGCCTCGGCCTCCGCCACGCTGGCCGAGCTGGGCTACAACGTCAGGTGCTTCTGCTACCAGGACTCGCCTCGCCGCGCCCACTCCATCGCCGCCCAGGGCGGCATCAACGCCGCCAAAAATTACCAGAACGACGGCGACAGCGTCTACCGGCTGTTCTACGACACCATCAAAGGCGGCGACTTCCGTTCCCGCGAGTCCAACGTCTACCGGCTGGCGCAGTTGAGCGTGGACATCATTGATCATTGCGTGGCGCAGGGCATCCCCTTCGCGCGCGAGTATGGGGGGCTGCTGGCCAACCGCTCCTTCGGCGGCGCCCAGGTTTCGCGCACCTTTTACGCTCGCGGTCAGACCGGGCAGCAGTTGCTGCTCGGCGCTTACCAGGCTATGCAGCGGCAGATCGCGGCGGGGCGGCTGACTATGTTCCCGCGGCACGAGATGCTGGAGCTGGTGGTGGTCAACGGGCGCGCCCGCGGGATCGTGACGCGCAACCTGATTGACGGCAAGATCGAATCGCACGCGGCCGACGTGGTGGTTCTGGCCACCGGCGGCTATGGTAACGTCTACTACCTCTCGACCATGGCCAAGGGGGCCAACGCCACGGCCATCTGGCGGGCGTATCGCAAGGGCGCCTTCTTCGCCAATCCCTGTTTCACCCAGATCCATCCCACCTGCATCCCCGTGACCGGCGAGTACCAGTCCAAGCTGACGCTGATGAGCGAATCGCTGCGTAACGACGGGAGGATCTGGGTGCCGCTCAAGAAAGGCGACCTGCGGCCGCCCAACGAGATCCCCGAAGAAGAACGCGACTACTATTTGGAGCGGATGTACCCGGCCTACGGCAACCTGGTGCCGCGCGACATCGCTTCGCGCGCCGCCAAGCGCGTTTGCGACGAGGGCCGGGGCGTGGGTCCCACCGGTTACGGCGTCTACCTGGATTTTCGGGATGCCATCGAGCGGCTGGGCGTCAACGTGATCCGCGAGCGCTACGGGAACCTCTTCGAAATGTACGAGCGGCTCACGGGCGAGGATCCCTACAAGGTCCCCATGCGCATTTATCCCGCGATTCACTACACCATGGGCGGCCTCTGGGTGGATTACAACCTCATGTCCACGATCCCGGGTCTGTTCGTCATCGGCGAGGCCAATTTCTCCGACCATGGCGCCAACCGGCTGGGTGCCAGCGCGCTCATGCAAGGGCTGGCCGATGGCTATTTCATCGTCCCTTACACGGTGGGCGACTACCTGGCTTCCACCAGGCTGGAAAAAGTCTCGACCGACCAGGCCGAATTCCGCGACGCCGAGCGCGAGGTGGCCGAGCGCATCCGCCGGTTGCTTTCCATCCGCGGGAGCCGCACGGTGGATTCGCTGCATCGCGAGCTGGGCAAGTTGCTGTGGGAATACTGCGGCATGGCGCGCAACGCCCACGGCCTCCAGCACGCCTTGAAGAAGATCCCCGAGCTGCGCGAGGAGTTCTGGAATAACGTCAACGTGCGCGGCTCCGGCGAGGAGTTCAACCAGTCGCTGGAGCGCGCCGGGCGCGTGGCCGACTTCATGGAGCTGGCTGAGCTGATCTGTTACGACGCGCTGCATCGCAACGAGTCCTGCGGCGGCCACTTCCGCGAGGAGTACCAGACGCCGGAGGGCGAAGCCCTGCGCAACGACGCCGACTACGCCTACGTAGCGGCCTGGGAATTCACGGGCGTGGGCAACCCGCCCAAATTGCACAAAGAGCCTCTGGTCTTCGAGTACGTCAAGCCCACGGAGCGGAGTTACAAATGAGGATCATCCTGCACGTCTGGCGACAGAAGAACGCGAGCGAGCCAGGCCGCATTGTCCGCTACGAGGTCAACAACGTCAACCCGCACATGTCGTTTCTGGAAATGCTCGACGTGCTCAACGAGGAGCTGACCGGCAGGGGCGAGGAGCCGATCGCTTTCGACCATGATTGCCGCGAAGGCATCTGTGGCATGTGCGGGTTCATGATCAACGGGCGGGCTCACGGGCCCCAGCCTGGCACCACCGTCTGCCAGCTCCACATGCGCCACTTCAAGGACGGCGACGAGCTGTGGCTGGAGCCGTACCGCGCCCGGGCCTTCCCGCTGATCCGCGACTTGGTGGTGGATCGCAGCGCGCTGGACCGCATCATCGCGGCAGGCGGCTACATTTCGGTCAACGCGGGCAGCGCTCCCGAGGCCAACTCCATCCCCGTGCCCAAGGACGTTGCCGAGAAAGCCATGGATGCGGCGGCTTGCATCGGCTGCGGGGCCTGCGTGGCGCAGTGTCCCAACGCGGCGGTGGCGCTGTTCATGGGCGCCAAGGTCTCGCATCTGGGTTTGCTGCCGCAAGGCCAGCCCGAGCGCTACCAGCGCGTACTCAAGATGGTCACCCAGGCGGCGCTGGAAGGCTTCGGGCACTGCACGAACGTGGGCGAGTGCGAAGCGGTCTGCCCCAAGCGAATCAAGCTGGAAGTGATCGCGCGGATGAACCGCGACTATATCGTGGCCACGGTTAAGCACCTGGGCGTGAAAGAAACCGTCGAGGCCGGCGTGGGCTGAGAGGCGCCGCGCGGGCCGGTCAGCTTGCCGGCAGCCCGCCGTATAATCGGATCAGATCCGTCCCTCATGCGCCGGCCTTTGCTCCAGATCGGCGGGCTCGTGGTGCTGATTGTCTCCGCCGCGCTCGTCATCTGGCAGGGATCCTTCAGTTTCGGCCCCTTCGCTCCCGCCAGCCCCGAGCAGACAGTCCTTTTCTGGGCGATTTCCACTCTCGTCTTCCTGCTTACGGTCACGCTCGGTTTCATGTTGTTCCGCGCGGCCGCGCGCCTGTACGTGGAGCGGCGCAGCAACCGCGAGGGTTCGCGCATCAAGACCAAGCTGGTACTGGGGGCGCTGGGGCTGACCATCCTGCCGGTTTTCTTCTTGGTGCTGTGGAGCGTTTCCGTTCTCAACCGGAACCTGGACAAATGGTTCAGCCGACCAGCGGAGAACGTGCGCGCCAATCTGGTTCAAGTGGCGCAGGCGCTCGAGCAGGAGCGGCTGAATCCGGGGCGGGTGAGCCCGGAATGGCTGCAAGCCCGGCAGCGCGAGATTGAGGACTACATTCGCGAGTACGACCGCCTGGCCATCAGCCGCAAGCAGGCGCGCCGCTTCTACCTGATGCTGCTGGCCGCTATCACGCTGTTCATCCTTTTCGTGGCCACCTGGGTGGCGCTGTTTTTGGCGCGGCAGATTTCCAACCCGATTTCGGCTTTGCTGGACGCAGCCGCCGAGGTGCGGCGCGGCAATCTCGGCTATCGGGTCCACGTGAAGGCCATGGACGAGCTGGCCACGCTGGTGCGCGCTTTCAACGAGATGACACGCGACCTGGAGGCCAACAGCCGCGAGCTGGAGGAGCGCCGCCGCTTCACCGAGGCCATCCTGGAAAGCATTCCCACCGGTGTGATTTCGGTGTCCTCCGACGGGCGCATCCAGCGCGTCAACCGTGCGCTGGTCGGCATTTGCGGAGCGGAGAAGGTTGCTCGCGCCCAGCGCCTGGAAGACCTTTTCAGTCGCGAGGA
>JBMFPL010000149.1:0-8000 GCA_049969115.1 Bryobacteraceae bacterium
ATGGTTACAAACTGATGAAGCGGTCCACGATCGCCTCGATCATTTACCAGGCGGCGCAGGTGGCCGCGGTCATTCTCACCGGCGGGGCGGCGACGCTGGGAACTTACTACGCGTTGCAATACGGTTTCTACGGTCTGGGACTGGTGCTGAGCCTGGACTTGCTGGGCGTAAGTCGCCAATTCGAGATGGAGGCCGATCAGCTCGGCGTTCAGTACACCTGGAACGCCGGCTACGACCCTTCGGGCTTCATCCGCTTTTTCGACCGCATGGCGACGCGCGAAGGCTACGTCAACGGCGCAAGCTGGTTCCGGACCCACCCCCCTTTCTACGCGCGCATGGTGCACACCAAGCGCGAGATGATGTTCCTGCCGGAAAAGCCGAACCTGATCCGCGACAGCGAAGATTTCCGGCGCATGAAGCAGGAACTGGCCAAGGTCACCGCACAGGCCGAAGAGGAAGAGAAGAACAAACCCAGCCTGCTGACGCCTGTGCAAGGATGCCCGGCGCCGGAGAAACCGGAGTACAAGCCGGGTGAACCCATCGAGAAGATATGCCCGCTGCCTTCTTACTGAGCCTGCTGCTGGCGGCGGCCGCTGCGCCGCCAGCGAACACGATATCCCTGTATCTCTCGGTGGAGGAGGGCGACAAGCTGATCCGCGGCCTGACGGAGAAGAATTTCCGCGTCTGGGAAGACGGACGGCCGGTCGCATTCCGCCTGGAACCGCCGGAGTCGCCTATGTTGGTGACCCTGCTGGTGGAGCGCAGTCGTTCGTCGTGGGTATACCAGAACGACCTGGATGCCGCCGTGCAGGCATTTCTGGACGCGGCGCCCGAGGGTCACTGGTACTCGCTGGTCACCTTTTCGCACGGCACGGAGGTGGCCGTGGATTTCACCCGGCAGATCGGCCAGCTGCGCGCGGCCTACTCCGAGCTGGGCGCACCCATGTGGCAGGACATTGATACCTACGACGCAATCTACGAGACGCTGGAAAAACTCGAGATGCTGCCCGGCCGCCGCGTCCTGATTTTCATCGGAAGCGGGCTGGATACTCTCAGCGGCCGGACGCTCAGCGATGTCGAAAAGAAAATCGAGTCGGTCAACGTCACCGTCTTCGCGGCCGGCGCGGGATCGCTGCTGCGCGGCATGTACGAGCCATACCTGAGCACCACCTCCCGCATGGACCTGGTGCAGTGCGAGGCCTTCCTGAACATGCTGGCGCGCAAGAGTGGCGGCCAGGCTTGGTTCCCCAAGTTCGAGACCGCCTACCGGGATATCGCGCGCGCCGTCTACGCCACGCTCGAAAACCAGTACCGGCTGGTTTACGAAACTTCCTTGCCCCGCGACTGCAAGTTCCACCGGCTGCGCGTGGAAGCCTTTCAGATCGTGGACGACAAACGGCGCGACTTTCGCGTGCGGGTGCGCGAGGGCTGGCGGCGCTGAAGGGCCTCAGCGCGGCGTGAAGTTAAAGTAGGAAACGCCTACCTGGTCGTCGCCCGGGATGTAGAAGCCGAACTTGCCTGCCGTGTAATCGCGGCCCGGCTCGCCGGCCACCTGGGAAACGGTAATCCACTCTTCGCCCTTGCGCACGCGATGGATGATGGAGGCGGGCGAAACCTCGATCTGAACCGCGCAGTACTGCCAGTCACCGAGATTGTGCGCCACCCGCGGCCGCTCGTTGCGCCTGCCGTTGCGGACCACGGTATGGTAGAGCGAGCGGCCGTCCAGTTCGAACAGGTCGTAGTTGCGTTCATCGGTGTAGCCGAGCATCCAGCGCAAGCGGCGCCCCTTGCGCAGCGTGGCGGTGAAGACCACACGTCCGTCCACTTTGGGGATCTGGGCCAGCACGAAATTGCCGCCCTTCCGGAAGAACCAGCCGCCTTCCTCAACCCAGCCGGGACCCAGCAGGGCGATCCCCGTGGCCACGGGAGCGGGCGGTTTGCCGGCGCCCTTCAGGCGCGCGAGCTCGATCTTCACGGTGCGGGTCTGGCCGGCGGTGATCTGCACGGTCTGCGAGAACTCGGCGTAATCGGGCGCGCGAGCAATCAGCAGATAAGTGCCTTCGGGCAACTCGGCCGAAGGGCTGGCCAGCGGCCGGGGCGTCTCGCCCGGCCGGCCGATGAGCAACTGGGCCTCGCGAGGCGTGACCGCCACCTGCAACCTGCCGGTGACGGCTTGCAGGGCGACCTCAGGGCCGCTCAGATGCAAAGTCTGGCCGGCGGCAAAGGTACGGCGGAACATTTTCGGAGCAAAACGTTCCATCCGGATCTCCACCTGGTGCTCGCCTTCGGGGATCCCGGCATGATGAAAACTCCCGTCGTCTCGAATGACCCCAACAGGCTGGCCGTCGAGCAGGACCTGCGCCCCCGGCATCCCGCCGCTGATGCTGAGCGTGGCCACGCGCGGCAAGGGACGCAAGCGGAACTCCACTTTGGACTCCTCGCCCTTGCGCACCGCCACCCGCTGCTCGGGCGCCTCCTCGAAGCCTTCCTTGGCCACCCGCACGGCGTACTCTCGCACGGGAAGATTGGCGATGCGGAGCTGGCCGCGGGTAGTGGTGCGCCGCTGCTCACGGCCGTTGAGAAAAACGCGCACACCGTCTTCGCCGGTCACCACCACCAGAGTGCCGACCTCACGGTCCGATCGCAGATAGGCGGTCAGCATGGGCGCTGGGGATATCTCCACGATCAGCTTGCGCCGGTTTGCGCCGGCACCGATGGTCAGCTCGTGCGTGCCAGCGCTGAGGTTCGTCAGTTCGAGGCCTCCCGGTCCGAGCTGGCCCACGGGTTCGCCGTTCCATTCCACCGGTCCGGGTCCGAAGCTGGCATACACGCGGGCGCGGTTGCCCATGCCCGCCACCACCACCGCGGCGAGATTGCGGGTCACGGGATCGGCCGCTATGGGGGCGGCCCCGGGCGCGCTCTCGAAGCTGATCGTGGCCTCTCCGTCGCGGCCCGCAACCTTCAATGTGTGCTTGCCGGGAGGAATGCCGTCCAGGCTGAACTGCCCTTCCTGCAAGTCGCGGGGAGCTTCCTCGTCGAGCACGACCTTGCCCTGGTCCAGATCGGTGATCAGGCGCAGGCCGACTCCTACCGGCTCGAGGGCAAGCTGCACGGGCGCGGTCGGCGCGGCCGCCAGCTCGATGGTGGTCGAGGCCGGACGATAACCATCCAGGCGCGCCTCGATGCGATAGGACCCCGGGGGCAGCGGCAGCGTGAGATCAGAAACGCCCCGCGGTTCGCCGTTGATCACGACGGTGGCGCCGGGAGGAGTGGTGCGGATTTCCACGGGGATCGCGCCGGTTGGGGCAGGGCCGCCCTTGCGCGTCATCACAACGACTCCCACGGCGATCAAAACCACTGCCAGCGCAGCGCCTGCGCCACCCAGTAGCCAGACTTTACTCAGAGGCGGCCTCGCGGGAGGCCGGGCTGGCGGAGGAGGTGCGATGGGAGGCGGCGCGGGCGCGCCTGCGGCCGGTAAGGCTCCGGGGCCAGGCGGGGGCACGATGGGAGGCTGGGCCTCGACCGCCGGGAACGCCGGCGAGGCCACGGGCGTTTCCGCGATTGGAGGCGACGCGGCGGGCAACGGGCTGGCAGGCGGCGTCGCCAAGGGAAACCCGGGCCCGACCGCGGGCACGGCTTCCGGGCGGCGGGTTGCGCCCAGCACCGCGCGGCGTCGCTCGATATCCGCCACCACCGACTGGATTTCGGGATCGGCCGGGTGCTGGGCAGCGAGAGCCCGCGCCCGCTGCCAGTTCACTTCGACCGCCGCCACGTCCGTAAGCGCGGCGGTTTCACGCTCGAGCCGGCGGAGTTCCTCCAACAGCGCCCGCCGGGCTGCCCGCCGTTGGGCTTCCCGGGCCTGCTCCAGCTCGCGGCTCAGGATGTCGCGCAACTGCACCAGGCGCGCCTCACCGGGCCAGGCCAGAAGGGCCTGCTCGGCCTGCGCCAGCGCGCCCTCCAAGTCGCCGGCCGCGCGCAGATCGCGAGCGGCGAGGAAGGCCTGTGCGACCGCCTCGTCGCGCTTGCGGTCCTGCGCCAGCGTGCGCAGGCCGCGGGCGCCGGCGTGGTTGGGATCCAGATCCAGGGCCTCGGCAATCAGCGTTTCCGCCGCGCGCCAGTCACTGTCGAGCAGCAGGCGCGCGTAGCCGGCCAGCGCTTCCACCAAGGCACCACGGATTTGAGGACTGCGCGGGTCGCACTCCAGGGCCCGGCGCAACGCAGTCACTGCTTCGGCGAAGTCCTGGCGGGCGCAAAGTTGCTGGCCTTGCTCCAGCAAGCGCTGCGCCTCGGCGATGCGGTCCGCCGACTGCCGGGCAACTTCCTCCAGGCTCGCGATCTCGGTGTCGCCGGGGAACTCGGCGCGGGCGCCTTCCAGCAGTTGCAAGGCCGCCGCGTGATCGCCCGCGGTCAACAGGCGATCAACCTGTTCGATCAGCCTGACCTTGGCCTCCGAACGCGCCTGTTGCTCCCGGCGTCTGACCAGACGCTCGATTTCGAAGCCGAGGCCGGGATACTGCGGGTAGATCGCGCGCAGGGTTTCCCACTGCGCGAGAGCTTCGGCGAACTGTCCGCGCTCTTCCAGCTGGCGGGCTTTGGCGGCGATGGAGTTGACCAGGTCGCGCTTGTCGCGGGTCACGCGCAGCGCGCGTTCGAAATGCGGCTCGCCCGGGTAGGCGGCGACGGCTTCCTCGAGGATGGCGACGCGGCGGTCCAGATCGGGTTCGGCTTCCACGCGGCGGTCAATTTCAGCGATGCGCGCGGAGAGTTCCTGGCGCTGGGCCTCCTCGATATCGAACTTGAGCGCCTGGAACAAAGCGTGACCGGGGTGTTTTTCCAGGCACTGCTGGCAGAGGGCCAGCGCCTGAACGAAGTTGCGGTTGGCCAGGTGCTGCCGCGCCTCCTCGTAAGCGTTCTTGAGAAACTCGTGCTCGGAGCGGACCTGGTTATAGAGGCTGCGATAGGCCGCCGACCGTTCGGGCGCGGTGGTCTCGGGAGCACGTTCCTCGAGGTTGAGCACCTGCTCCAGCTTGCTCAGCGCGCTGCTGATCTCGCCCTCGCGCCAGGCTTCCACGGCGGCCTGGTAGAGCTGCTCCTTCTGCCCACGCAACTTCAGGTGCTCCTGCTCGAGGCGGTCCACCTCCGCTAACAGTTGCTGGGCGCGGGTATCGGCCGGCTTGAGCGCGAGCACGTTGCGCAGCGCCTCGCGGGCGTGGGCGTAAGCGTGGTTTTCCAGATGCTGGCGCGCCAGCCGGAACCACTCCTCGATCTTCTGCGAGGTCATGCGGCTTTCGATGTCCTGCTTGAGGCCGAGCGCACCAGGGTGCGAGGGATCCAGTTGGAAAATCTCCTGCACCTTCTGCAAGGCCAGCGGGTACTCCTCGTGTTCCAGGCGCGTGCGCGCGCTTTCCAAAAGCTGGGCGATGGTGCGCTGGCGCACGGCCTGATCGAGCTGGCGGCGCATGTCAGCCAGCGCCGGATCCAGATGTCCCTCGGCCTCCAGCTCGGTAAGGATCTCGTTGGCGAATTGCAGGTCGCCCTGCTGGAAGGCGCGTCGGGCGCGTTCAATGCGAGGCTGTATGCGGGCGGGATCGAAGAATTCGATGGGCTCGTTGCGCAGGGCTTTCTGGAGATTTTCGGCGAACTCGCGGGCGGTGGCGAAGCGGTGCCAGGGCTGCTTGGCCATGGCTTTGTGCACCACGCGGCTGACGGCCTCGTTGACGGCGGGGTTCAGCGACGAGGCGGGCGGAGGCACGTGGTGCAGGATGGCGTCTATGATCTCGGATTCCGTGGCCCGGTCGAAGGGACGGCGCAGGGTGAGCGCTTCGTAGCAGACCACGGCGAGCGAAAACAAATCGCTCAAGGGCGTGGGCGGCTTGAGTTCGAGCTGCTCGGGAGCCATGTACAGCAACGTGCCCTTGATCCCCATGGAGGCGCGGGTATCGATCATGTGCGCCACGCCGAAGTCAATCAGCTTGACCGAATCGTCCTCGAGCACGAAAAGGTTGCTGGGCTTGATGTCGCGATGGACCAGGCCACGCTCGTGCGCGGCTTGCAGCCCGCGGCAGGCCTGGGCCATGATCTCGACCACCCGCTCGACGGTCAGCCGCTGGCTGGCGGTGCGGATGAGCTTGTCCAGCGTAGCGCCAGGCAGCAGGGGCATCACGAAATACGGCTTGGCCACCCCTTCTTCCTGAAACTCGCCGATGTCGAAGATCTCCACGATGTTGGGGTGGCTCATGGCGGCCAGCACCTGGCACTCGCGCTGGAACAACTCCAGGGAAGTGCGGCTGGGCGCATCGCGCAAGGTTTTCAGCGCAACCTCACGTTTGACCACCACGTCGTAGGCCCGGTAAACGACGCCCATGCCCCCCTGGCCCAGAACCTCGCGGATCTCGTAACGATTGTTGAGTCGCTTGGGAACTGACATGGCCTGAAGCTCAAGCCCCCGGCGAGCGCGATGCCCGTCGCGGTGCGACGGCCGGAGCCCGCGCCCGTGAAGGTTTGCATCCGAAGATTAACACATTCGCGGCATTTTGTGAACCGGTTGGCGAACCGGCGACGCGGCGTCTCAAACCGCCTGTCGCTGCTGTACGGCCTGCTCGACCGCGGCGATCAGCTCGGTCGTGCGGACCGGCTTGGCGATGTAGCCGTCGGCACCGGCTTGGAGGCAGCGCTCGCGGTCTTCCTTCATCGCGCAGGCCGTCATGGCGATGATGGGGACGTGACCGCCGCTACTCGCCTCCGCAGCGCGTATGGCAGCCGTCGCTTCCAGGCCGTCCATCCGCGGCATCTCGATGTCCATCAGCACCACGTCGAAACTCTCCCGGCTTAGCATGGCCAGGGCCTCGCGCGCATCGGAGGCAGCCGCGACTGAATGCCCCCGCCGCTCCAGCACCCTCGCCACCAGCATTTGGTTGACTGCGTTGTCGTCCACCACGAGCACGCGCAGCTTTCTCTCGGCGGTTTCAGGGGGCCGGCTGACGCGGCTGCGAGGGGCTAGCCTGCCCGCCAGAATGGTGAGAACGGCGTCCAGCAGCTCGGATTCTTTGAGGGGCTTCAACAAGTAAGCCTCAAAGCCAGCGCGGCCTCCTGGCTCGCCTTCCCCGCGCAACCCCGCCGAGCTCAGCAAGATCAAAGGAAGGCGCTCTCCCCCGGGCAGCGCCCGGATCCGCTCGCCCAGTTCCCAACCGTCCATACCCGGCATGTGGCCATCCAAGACTGCCAGGGCGAAGGCGCCCGGGCCCTCGGCGCCCAGGCGCTCGAGCGCATCCTCGCCACAACTGGCGACCACCGACTTCATGCCCCAGCGCGCCAGAGTCTCGCTGAGCACGAGGCGGTTGGTGGCGTTGTCATCCACCACGAGCACGCGCAGCCCCTCCAGCTCCACGTTGCGCTTGTCCCGCTCGCGCTGCACTGTCCGGGGGTCGTAGTCGAAGCGTGCGGTGAAGTGGAAGACGCTGCCGGGACCGCCCGGCGGGCGTCCTGGCTCCTCCCACGGACTCTCCACCCAGATCCGGCCGCCCATCATCTGTACCAACCGCGTGCAGATGGCCAGCCCGAGCCCGGTCCCGCCAAATCGGCGTGTGGTCGAGCTGTCAGCCTGCCGGAAAGCCTCGAAGATCAGCTCCTGCTTGCCGGCAGGGACGCCTATGCCAGTGTCGGTCACGGCGAAGTGCAGCGTGAGGGAGTCCGCATCCAACATCTCGGGCCACACGCGCACCCCGACCTCGCCCTGGTCGGTGAATTTGATGCCATTAGACACCAAGTTGATGAGAATCTGCCGCAGGCGGAGGCTGTCACCCACGAGCACGTCCGGCGTCTCGGGCGCCACGCGGCAGGTCAGCTCGATCTGCTTTTCGCCGGCCCGCGCAGCCAGCGATCGCATGGCGTCGCCCAGGGTGTCCCGCAGGTGGAAGGGCGCCGGGTTGAGCTCCAGCTTGCCTGCCTCGATTTTGGAGAGATCCAGAATGTCGTTCAGGATGCCCAGCAGCGAGTAAGCC
>JBMFPL010000150.1:0-7995 GCA_049969115.1 Bryobacteraceae bacterium
CCAGGCGTGCCGCAGCGCGGGCCTCGACCCTGAGCGGGTCCGCTTCCGTGTCGCATGCCTGGGATTCAGCGGCGGCCCGGAGGACAAGCGACCTTTGCTCGAAGCCATGCTGGCAGCCGAGCAACTGGTCGTCACCACCGACGCGATGATCGCGCTGTCCGGTGCCACGGCGGGCGAACCGGGCATCATTACCATCGCGGGCACTGGCTCCATCGCCTTCGGGCGCAACGCCGGCGGCCGCACCGCGCGCGCCGGCGGTTGGGGTTACGTCTTCGGCGACGAAGGGGGCGGCTTCGACCTGGTGCGGCAGGCGCTGCGCGCCGCGCTTCGCTGGGAGGAAGGTTGGGGACCGCCCACTGCGCTCCATCGCCTGCTCCTGGAAGCTACAGCCAGTTCCTCGGCCAACGAGCTGCTGCACCGCTTTTACACCACCGAATTCTCGCGGCCGCAGATCGCCTCGCTGGCCGTGCTCGTAGACCGGGCCGCGCGTGACAGGGACGTGGTGGCCCGGCAGATCCTGGAAGCCGCCGCCGCTCAACTGGCCGGTCTGGCCGGCGCGGTCCGCCAGCAGTTGTTCGCGGCCGGCGAAAACGTGCGCGTGGCGTACATCGGCGGTGTGTTTCGCAGCGAGATCCTTCGGCAGCGCTTCTGCGGAATCGTGGCTAGCGAGCCCGGCGTCACCTGCGGTCCTCCCGCTTATCCACCCGCGGTCGGTGCGTTGCTGGAAGCCTGGCGGGTGGCCGGTCTGCGACCGCAAATCAGCCGCCTCCCCCAACTCGAAAAATAGTTCGCTCCGGCGTCCCCGCTCCCCGTGTTAGGATCGGTGATTCAGGAGGATTCGATGCCGAAATTGTCCATTCGCGACCTCGATCTCGATGGCAAGCTCGTCTTCATGCGCGTGGATTTCAACGTGCCGCTGGCCCCCGGCGGCCAGGAGATTACTTCCGACAAGCGCATCCGTGCTTCGTTGCCCACGATCAAGTACGCGCTGGAGCGGGGCGCGCGGCTGGTGCTGGCCAGCCACCTGGGCCGGCCCAAGGGCAAGCCCAATCCCGAGATGAGCCTGAAGCCCGTCGCTGCACGCCTCCAGGAACTGCTCGGTGAGCCGGTGGTGATGGCCCCGGACTGCATCGGGCCCGAAGTCGAGAAGCTCAAGGCCGAAGGCCACCGCATCATCCTCCTCGAAAACTTGCGCTTCCACCCCGAGGAGGAAAAGAACGATCCCGAGTTCGCGCGGCAACTGGCCTCTGGCTGCGATTACTACGTCAACGACGCCTTCGGCACGGCCCACCGCGCCCATGCATCCACCGAAGCCATCACGCGCTTCGTCCCCAAAGCCGCGGCCGGCCTGTTGATGGAGAAAGAGCTTGAGTACCTGACCAAGGTAACCCAGGATCCGCCCCGGCCCTGTATCGCCATTCTCGGTGGCGCCAAGGTCTCCGACAAGATCGAAGTCATCGAAAACCTGCTCAAGATCGTGGATCGCCTGCTCATCGGCGGGGCCATGGCCTACACTTTCAAGCTGGCCAAGGGCGAGCCGGTGGGCAACTCTCTGGTGGAGCCCGACAAGGTCGAGCTGGCCCGCGCGCTGATGGCCAAGGCGGGCGACAAGATGATGCTGCCGGTGGATCACGTCGTGGCCGAGAAAGTCGAGGCGGGCGCGCCGCATCAGGTCGTGGAGACCATCCCCGAGGGCATGGCCGGCGTGGATATCGGGCCGAAGACCATCGAGCTTTATTCGGCCGAGATCGCCAAAGCCAGGAGCATCATCTGGAACGGCCCCATGGGCGTTTTCGAAAAGCCGCCCTTCGATGCCGGCACGGTGGCGCTGGCCAAAGCGGTGGCGGCTTCGGGGGCGCTGTCGGTGGTGGGCGGCGGCGATTCCGAAAAGGCGATCAAGGCTGCCGGCGTGGCCGACCAGATTACCCACATCTCGACCGGCGGCGGCGCTTCGCTGGAATTCCTGGCCGGCTTGGTTCTGCCCGGGGTGGCTGCGCTTACCGACAAGTAACTCGCTGCCGCATCGCGCCGGCGCTGTGCTAGATTGGCCGGCATGATCCCTCGAGCGATCGCCTTGGTTCTGTTTGCACTCGCGGCGCTTGCGCAGCAGGCGCCGCCCTCTTTCACCGACGAACAGCTCCGCAAAGGCGTCAATCTTCACCGGTATCCGGACACCAGCGACCCAGATCCCATGGTGCTTGTGCGCAAATACCAGGGCCTTCGCGTCAGCGACGTGATTGACGCCATGCAGGCCATCGGGCTGCAAGACAGGGGCGTGATGGATCACGACATCCGACCCCTGTGGCGCGACAACACTGACCGGCTCGCGCACCGCATCTACGGCGTGGCGGTGACCTACCAGTACGTGCCCACCAACCGCCCGGCCGCCGGCCAGATGCCCTACGACGAGTTTCGCAAGTGGCACAGCCACTGGTACCAGCACTACGCGCCGGAGCTTTTCTCGCGTATCCTCAAGCCCGGGCACGTGGTGGTCATTGACGCCCAGGGCATCGAGAACACAGGCTTCGTCGGATCCAACAACGCCATGAACTGGCGTTCGCGCGGCGCCGTGGGCGTCATCACCAACGGTCCTTGCCGGGACTCGGACGAGCTCGTGTTGCAACGTATTCCGGTGTACTCGAAATACATCGGCGGCGGCACCCGGCCCGGCCGGATCGAAGCCGCCGCCATCAATCTCCCCGTCGTGGTGGGCGGCGTGCTCGTACGCCCGGGAGACTTCGTGGTGGCGGACGGCGATGGCGTCGTCGTGGTTCCCCGCGAGCACGCCGAGCGCGTGGCTGAGATTGCCTGGGATATCGCCAAGGGCGACAAGGAAAGCCGTCGCAAGCTTTACGAGAAGCTCGGGCTCCAGCCCGACGCCACAGTGAAGTAAATTCGGGCCCGCTCTCCGTGGGGCGTCCTGTTATCGTACGGTAACCCCCGCAAACTCCTTTCGCCGCCCCCGCAAATAACCTTATTGCACGGAGCCGGGTCCCGGCGTCACACTCGAATTGCTATCTCTTGTCCGGTGCGGAAAGGAGAGCGAACTATGATCCGGCGAATTCTCCCTTGTCTGGTGATTGTTTGCGCCTTGCTATTGACGCGACCGGTTCTCGCCCAAAGCGGCTGCGTCGCCTTCACCCAGGGCTACTGGAAGAACCATCCCGAGGCGTTGCCCGTCAGTGAGCTTGCCTTAGGGCAGACGACTTACTCGAAAGACCAGTTGCTCTCGATCCTGCGCCGACCGGTTCGCGGCAATGGCCTGGTGGCGCTGGCGCACCAGTTGATCGCGGCTAAGCTCAACGTGCTCGTGAACGAAGCTGCCGGCTATGGCACGCCCTCGGAAGTGACCGACGCCATCGCTGCGGCCGACGCGCTGATCGGGCAACTCGTCATTCCTCCCGTCGGCCAAGGCTGGTTGCATCCCTCGGTAACCAGCGAGCTGGTTGCGATCCTGGACGATTACAACGAAGGCGCTTACCCCTGCGAGGGCGGCGGGGGACTGCCCGGCGGCGGTTGCTGAGCCGCGGCGCGAAGCCCCCCAGGCGCCGCGTGGGCGCACGCCACTGCGTTCGCTGGCCCCCAACCTGCCGAACCTGCACCCCTCAGCCGAGCATCGCCTGGATGGCTTCGAGCTCGGTGTGGAAGCGCTGCAACAAGCTCGGCACCACTTCCGTGACGCCGAGCGCCTCCAGAGCCAGCGAAGCGCTGTGGCTGGGTTCGACGCCCGGCGGCAGCATGGCATAGCCGAGGTCGGCGGCCAGCAGATTGGCCGCGTGCACCACGTGGGCCAGGTCCAGCTCTCCGTCGCGCGCGAGCTCGGGCGCGTGGTGGAAACGTACCGCGCGGCGGATAGGTTCCGGCAAATTCCAGCGCGCCAGCGCCTCCCCCGACAGCTCAGCATGATCCCAGCCAGCCAGCGCTCGCTCGCAGTGCGCCCAGTCCCCCTCCCCGCGTCCCAGCGCGAGCCACAGGGACCTGAACTCGGCAGGTAGCGACACCGCCCACAGCAGCTTGCCCAGATCGTGAAGCAGCCCCGCGACGAAAGCGCCCTCGGCGTAAGGAGCCGGCACGACCTCCACCAGCAGATCGGCCAGCGTAGCCACTGCCACCGAATGCAGGTTGAATTGCGCGGTGGACCAGCTGGGCGGCGTGCGTACCGTCCGCCACAAACGCGAGATCGTCATGCCCAGCAGCACGTTGCGGAGCTTGACTAGACCCAGGATGGCCACCGCGTGCCGCACCGAGTTCACCGTCCCGGGGAGGCTGTACAGCGCCGAGTTCACCAGGCGCAGCACGTTGCCCGCCAGCACCGTATCCTTTTCGATCAAACTGGCCAGTTCGGCGAACGACACATCCTCTCGCGCCAGGCTGGCCAGCAGGCGGTTCAAGATGGCGGAGAAGGGCGGCAGGCGGTCCAAACCCTTGAGCGCACGTTCGCGCAACTCGAGACCACTGCTGACCACCGGCCCCACGTCACCCCTATCGGCCGGCCGGCGCGGAAACTTCACCCGTCCCGCCCGGTTCTGTAGGATGAGTTTAGGAACGGCAAGCATGGCCTGCGTTCCTGTTCCCGCGAATTCCCCTGCTATCGAGTTGCGCGCCCTGCGCAAAGTTTACGGCGACAAGGCCGCCGTAGACGGGCTGGACCTCACCGTACCGCGCGGTTGCTTCTTCGGCTTCCTGGGACCCAACGGCGCGGGCAAAACCACCACCATCCGCATGCTCACCGGCTTGGTCGTCCCCACTTCCGGTCGGATCCGCCTGCTGGGGCTGCCCATGCCCGAGTGCGCCCTCCAGGTCAAGAGCCGCATCGGCCTGGTGCCTGAAGAATCGCTCTTGTTCGAACGGTTGACCGGCGCCGAGTTCCTCCAGTTCGCCGGACGCATGTACGGCCTGGATCGCGACACCGCCGCCACGCGCGCCATCGAGTTGCTGGAATTCTTCCGCCTCGATGATAGTCCCCGCAAGCTGATCGCCGAATATTCCAAAGGCATGCGCAAGCGCTTGATGATGGCCGCAGCCCTCATCCACCGGCCTGAGCTTTTCCTGCTCGACGAGCCTTTCGAGGGCGTGGACGCAGTGGGCGCCCGCATCATGAAAGACCTGCTGCTTGACCAGGTGCGCCGCGGGGCCACCGTGTTTTTGACCTCGCACGTGCTGGAAGTGGTCGAGCGCCTCTGCGACCGCGTGGCCATCCTCAATCATGGCCGCATCGTGTTCGAAGCGCCCGTGCGCGAGCTGGAGGCTTCGGCCGAAACGCTGGAGGACGCTTTCGTGCGGCTGGTCGGGGCGGGGCAGGGCTTGGAGAAACCGGACTGGTTGTGAACTGGGGCGCCGCACCATTTCGGGCGATCCTCTGGGCGCAGTGGCGCAGCCTGTGCAACTTGCGCGCCGGCGAAAGCCGGCTGGACCGGCTGCTGGGTTCTTCGCTCGCCTCGATCTGGTATGCCCTGTGGGCCGCGGTCGCCCTGGCCGCCGCCATGGTTCTGGCCCGGCCCAAACGCGCCGAGCTAGGCGTTGTCCTGCCCTGGGGTTTGATGTCGGTTTTCTTTTACTGGCAATTGGCTCCCATAATCGCCGCCAGCTTCGGCGCTGCGTTGGACCTGCGCCGCATCCGGGTCTATCCGGTGTCGGAAAGCTGCCTGTTCCGCGCCGAAATTCTTTTGCGCCTGGTCACCTCGCCCGAGATGCCCCTGGTGTTGCTCGGGGCCATAGCAGGGCTGTGGCGCAATCCTGACCTGCCTTTGTGGGCCCCGCTGGTGGCGCTGCCCCTGTACGGGCTTTTCAACCTGCTGCTGGCGGCCGGCTTGCGCGGGCTGCTGGAGCGGTTGTTTACTCGCCGGCGCGTGCGCGAGGTGGCGGCTTTCCTGCTGGTGCTGGCGGTGGGCGCCCCGCAACTGCTTCTCTGGGGAGGACTGGGCGATTTGGCTCGCGGAATTTGGCTGCGCGCCCCCTCCGTGTCCTGGCCTTGGGTGAGCTTCGGGCGCCTGGCCAGCGCCACTTCGGGTCCGCAGGATTGGGTGCTGGCGGCCCTCTGGCTGACCGCGGCCCTGCTGTTCGGCTGGTTCCAGTTCGTGCGCAGCCTGCGGCTGGATGCGATCGAGCTGGCGGTCCGCAGCGGCGCAGCGCCTCGCCGGGCGAAGGCCATCCGTGCTGGAAGCTGGATCGGCCGCCTGGCGCCTGACCCGCTTGCCGTTGTGCTGGAAAAGGAGCTGCGGTCGCTGGCGCGCTCGCCGCGCTTCCGCCTGGTTTTCCTGATGGGCTTTTCCTTCGGCTTCCTGATCTGGGCGCCACTGGCGCGCCGCCAAGGCGGCTTCACCGAAGGCTATCCCGTGCTGGTCAGCATCTATGCCGTGCTGTTGCTTTCCGAGGTGCTCTTCTGGAACGCCTTCGGCTTCGATCGTGCCGCAGCGCAGTTGTGGTTCATCGTTCCAGCGCCTTTCCGTTGCGTACTGGTGGCGAAGAACCTGGCCGGCGCCCTGCTCGTGACGGTCGAGTTGACCGTGGTGCTCGCCGTGTGCCGGATTCTGGGGGCGCCGCTCTCCATGCTGAAAGTCGTGGAAGTCTACAGCGTGGCGCTCACGCTTTGCCTGTACCTGCTTGCGGGCGGCAATCTCAGCTCGCTGCGTTTCCCGCGCCCGGTCAATCCCGAGCAGTCTTGGGGTCGTGCTTCCAAGGGACGTTTCCAGATGCTGGTCCTGCTGGTCTACCCGGTGCTGGGCATGCCCGTGGGCCTGGCCTACCTGGTGCGCTATGTTTCGGGCAGCGAAACGGCCTTTTTCGCGCAACTCAGCCTGGCGGCGCTGGCCGGCGCCGTTTTCTACCATGCCTCGCTCGATTACGCCGTCACCCTGGCTGGACAGCGTAAGGAAGAATTCATCCAGGCGCTGGCGGAGCAGGGTGGCCCGGTGATGACGTGATGAAGATTCACCTGCGCTACGTGGGCAAGCCGCGCGACCCCTACCTGAACGCGGCCGCCTCCGAGTATTTCAAGCGCGCGGGCCGCTGGGCGCGCTGCGAGATGCGGCCCATCGAGCCGCGGCGGGAGGACGTTTTCCTGCGGTATGTCGGCTGGCGCGTCATCCTGCTGGATGCCGCTGGACAAAAGCTGGACACGCCCGCTTTTGTAGAACTTTTGCGCCAGGCCGAGATGCGCGGCCAGGACCTGGTGTTCGTGGTGGGCGGGGCCGAAGGCTTGCCTGAGGGATGGCGTGAGCGCGCCGACTTGCTGCTGTCGCTTTCCCCGTTGACCATGGCGCACGAGCTGGCCCGGCTGGTGCTCGCCGAGCAGATTTACCGCGCCCTGGCTGCCCTGCGCGGCCACCCCTACCCGCGCTGAAAGCTCAGCGCCGCATGCGACAATCCTCCCGCGGGCAACGGTCGCAGGGATTCCCGTAAGCGCGCACGTGGTCCGCCGGGCCCATGCCGATCAGGCCGGAAATGGACTTGACCGGCTTCATGATCAGTGTGGGCAGGAGCTCTACGCCGATGCGCCAGGCGTCCACCAGACCGAAGAGCACGCGCTGCTCCTCCAGCGGGATGCCGCAGTAGCCCGGGCTGTAGGGCAGCGTGAGGGCCTCGCCCGCTCGCAGGCAGGAACGCAGCTGTTCGATGGTTCGCTCCACCATCGCTTCGGCCAGCGCGGCGCCCACAGCATGGTAGACCAGACCGGCGAGCGTGTCGCGAGCGCGCATGGCCGCTTCCGCCATCTTGACGATTTCGGGCCCTGCCGTGGCCACGAACACGGCCGCGCGCTCGGCCTGGCCCAGAAACTCGCCGATGCGCCCTTGGAAGACCGCGCCGCCCGCCAGCTCGAGGCGGTGGGGCGAAGCCCTCGTCACCGGGTAAATGCGGTAGACCGAGCGCGGGCGGAGACCATCCGGAAGGGATCCCAGGATCTGGTCCAGCCGTTCAGCCACGCGGGCCTGCCCTTCGGCGCCCGCAGGGTAGCCCAAATAGCGCACGACTTCCGCCCGGGTGGGCTTCAGGCCG
>JBMFPL010000151.1:0-7959 GCA_049969115.1 Bryobacteraceae bacterium
CCCGGAGGTGTTCCCGCCGGCTCAGCGTGGGATTTTCGCCCGTGGTCCCGCAGGGAACCAGGAAGTCAACGCCGCTTTCGATCTGGCGGCGCACCAGGCGCCGCAAGGCCTCCTCGTCCAGCGAGAGATCTTTGCGGAAAGGCGTCACCAGGGCGGTGCCGCAGCCCGTGAACATGTCAGTCCCTCCCCCACAAGATTTCGCTGAATTCGTAAAAACCTTTCTTGCCGGCGATCCACTGCGCGGCGCGCAGAGCGCCCCGGGCGAAGCCTTCCCGGCTCCGCGCGGTGTGGCGCAGCGTGATCGTGTCGGCGGCTGAGTCGAAGCCGATCTCGTGCGTGCCGGGATGCGCGCCAGCGCGGTTGCAGCCCGTATTGACGGGGCGCGCGTATCCTGCCTGCTCGATGAGCTTCACCAGCTTGAGCAGCGTCCCCGATGGGGCATCCTTCTTGGCCGAGTGATGGATCTCCCAGCCCCAGGCCTCGTACTCGGGCTGGGAAGCCGTCAGGCGGGCGGCCTCGGTCACCAGCCGGAAGAAGACGTTCATGCCCACCGAGTAGTTAGGACTCCAGACCATTCCCGTACCGGCGCGCTCAATCACTGCCCGCACGTGCTCCAGGCGCTCCAGCCAACCCGTGGTTCCCACCACCAGGTTGACGCCCAGAGCGGCGATGCGTTCGATGTTGCCCACCACGGTTTCGGGCGTCGAGAACTCCATCGCCACGTCTACGCCGCGGAAGTTTTCCTGGGTGATGCTTGCGAAGCCGGCGTTATTGAACTGGTCCAGCCGCAGCGCGACTTCGAAACCGTACTCGGGCGCCAGTTGCTCGATCAGGCGGCCCATCTTGCCGTAGCCCACGATGGCCAGCTTCACTCGAACACCTCCGGATCCACCTCGCGGAACAGCTCCGCGTGCAGTGCGCGCACGGCATGCGGGGCGTCGTCCCCCGCCACCACCAGGCTCAGGTTGCGCAGGGACGCCCCCTGCGAGATCATGCGCACGTTGATGCCCGCCAGCGCCCGGAACACGCGCGCGGCGATGCCGGGCGTGTAGCGGATGTTGTCGCCCACCAGGCAGACGATGGCCTGGTCTTCCTCGACGCCCACCTCGGCGAACTGTCGCAACCGCGAGCAGATTTCCGCCAGCCGCTGGGTGTTGTCCACGGTGAGGGAAACGCTCACCTCGGAGGTGGCCAGCAGGTCCACTGCGGTCTCGCACTCGTCGAAGACCTCGAAGATGCGGTGCAGGAAACCGTAGGCCATGAGCATGCGCGTGGAATGCACGTCCACCACGGTGATGCCCCGCTTGCAGGCGATGGACTTGACCGGGTTGCGGCAGGGCACGACCCCGGCGATGATGCGCGTGCCCGGCGCCTCGGGCCGCCGCGAGTTCAGGATGAGCACCGGGATGTTCTTCTCGACCGCGGGCAACACCGTGGAGGGGTGAAGGACCTTGGCGCCGAAATAAGCCAGCTCGGCGGCTTCGGCGAAGGAGATGGTCTTGATGCGCCGGGCGCTTTCGACCAGGTTGGGATCGGCCGTGAGTATGCCGTCCACGTCGGTCCAGATCTGGATCTGGGCAGCGCCCACTCCCGCCCCCACGATGGAGGCCGTGAAGTCCGAGCCGCCCCGGCCGAGCGTGGTGGTCACGCCGTCTTCGGTCGCGCCGATGAAGCCTCCGAGCACGGGGACGCGGTCCTGCGCCAGGGGTGGGATGTGGCGCGCCAGCCGGGCGTAGGTTTGCTCGTAGAGCGGTGTGGCTTGGGTGAAGCGGCGGTCGGTGACGATGAACTGGCGCGAGTCCACTGCCTCGGCTGGCACGTCGCGTCCGCGCAGGGCTGAGGCCAGAATCTGCGAGCTCAGGCGCTCGCCGTAGCTGGCCACCGCATCGAGCGATCGCGGGGTGAGTTCGCCCAGGATGGCGAGACCGCGCAGCAGCTCGGCCAGCTCCTGAAAGTGCCGGTCAATGAAACCCGCCAACTCGTCGCGCTCCGCGGCGGGGGCCACGGGCAGCGCTTCCGCAAGATGATAGCGGCGCAGCTCGTCGCAGGCGCGCAGGGCTTCGTCGCGCTGGCCGCCGGCCGCATGGCGCGCCATGGCCAGCAGGCGGTTGGTGGTCTTGCCCATGGCGGAGACCACCACCACCGGTTTTTGGTCCACCCGCGCGCGGATGATCTCCGAGACCCGCGCCAGCGCCTCGGCCGACTCGACCGAGGTCCCTCCGAATTTCATCACGATCATGTTGCGAGCAGGCCCTCCGAGTACATCAGTTCCGCGTTGAGCACGGCGGCGCCGGCCGCGCCGCGCACGGTGTTGTGGCCCATGGCGACGAATTTGTAGTCGAGCACGGGGCAGGGACGCAGCCGCCCGACGAACACGCTCATGCCGCGTTCCCGCTCGACATCGCGGCGCGGCTGAGGCCGGTCAGGCTGCTCCATGTAGATGAGGGGCCGCGCCGGAGCGCTGGGCAGGCCCCGTTGCTGCGGCAGGCCGCGGAAGCCACGGATCGCCTCCAGCACATCCTGGTGCGAAACCCTGGCTTCCAGTTCGACCGACACGGTCTCGGTGTGCCCGTCCACCACCGGAACCCGGTTGCAGTGGGCGCTGATGCGCGCCGCCAGCGGCTCGATCGCCTCCCCAGTGAACCGGCCCAGGATCTTCAGCGGTTCGCTTTCCACCTTGTCTTCCTCGCCCCCGATGAAGGGGATCACGTTGGCGTTCACATCCATGCCGGGCACGCCGGGATAGCCCGCGCCGGAAATGGCCTGCATCGAGGTCATGATCGCGCGCCGGATGCCGAACTGCTTGAGCGGGGCGAGCGCCATGGTGAGCACCACGGTGGTGCAGTTCGGGTTGGTCACGATCAAACCTTTCCAGCCGCGCCGCGCACGCTGCACCGGAGCGAGCCGGAGATGATCCGGATTGATTTCCGGAATCAGCAGGGGCACGTCGGGCTCCATGCGGTGGTTCTTGGAATTGGAGACCACGAAGTGCCCGGCGGCAGCGAAGGCGCGCTCGATCTCAGTGGCCACCGAGGCGTCCATGGCCGAGAACAACAACCGCGGAGCGTTGCCCGGCCGGCATTCCTCCACTACCAGGTCGCGGACGGCTTCGGGCATTTCGCCGTCCAGCCGCCACGCGGTCGCCTCGGCGAATTTCTTGCCCGCCGAGCGGTCGCTGGCGCCCAGCCATTTGATCTGGAACCAAGGATGGCCCTGGAGAAATTTGATGAAGCTCTGGCCCACCATTCCGGTGGCGCCGAGAATCCCGACCTCGATCTTGCCTTGACTCATACGGCCTCCTGGGAGAGTAACGTTTTTACCAGCTTCTTGTAAATTTCGACCGCCTCCGCCAGTTGCGACTTGGCCACGTGCTCGTGCATGGTGTGGGCCACGTGGATGCTGCCCGGCCCGATCAGCAAGGGCTCGCCCCAAGCTCCCCCGAAGGCGGGGATGTCGGTGGTGAAGGCCACCACCGTGGTCGGCAGGCCTTCCACTGCCTTGAGCCGCACGGCGGGCACCATGAGGACCTCGCGTAGCTCGACCTTGCCGGCAGCGGCGCGCTGGAAAGCCTCTCTCATCGGCGCTGCGTCACCTACCAGGCGGACCATGATCTCTGCGCGGGCGTAATCCGGGATCACGTTAGGCGCGCGACCGCCGGAAATGGTCCCGATGTTGAGCGTGGAAGGTCCCAGCATGGGATCCACCGGCAGCCGCATGCGGCGGATCTGCTCCAGAAAATCGAGCAGCTTGTCAATGGCGGATTCGCCCAGTTCGGGATAGGCCGAATGGGCCATGCGCCCGCGCGCCTCGACTTCGTAACGCAGCGCGCCTTTGGAGCCGAGCGCCAGCTTGTTCTCCGTGGGCTCACCGTTGATCAACCATCGCGACCCGCGACCGGTCCGAGCGGCGGCCAAAGCCCCCGCGCTGTTGCGTTCCTCGCCCACCACGAACAGCAGGGCGAAGTCGCGCACCCCTTCGGCCAGCAAGCCCTCGGCGGCGTGGATCATCGCGGCCATGATGCCCTTGGCGTCGCAGGCTCCCCGTCCCCAGATGAACTGGTCATCTTCCCGCGAGGGGATGTGAGGTGGGACCGTGTCCATGTGCGTGGAAAGCGTCACGCGCGGCTGGCCCCAGCAAGCCAGCACGTTAAAGCGATCGGGTTCCACCTCGAGCCGCTCGACGGTGCCCCCGGTGCGCGCCGCCAGGCCGCCCAGCCGTCCCAGCAGGTACAGGCCTATTTCTTTCTCTTCGTTGGTGATGGACGGGATGTCCACCAGTGCGCGCGTCAGTTCGAATAGGTTCATAGCTGCCCTGGCGGATCGGGAACGCAGACACGAGGTGGGACCCCGCTAGCGCTCCATCCGCTCGCTCGCGGATGACAGTGGGCCGGTGTTAGCCGTACCCCCCAACCGCCGCCCGCGGCGCCCGGCGCGGCGATTTCGGCGGATTCCCGCGTCTGGGACGCGGTTCGAAGCCCCTTTCGGACAAGCCTCCCCGGCGCCGGGGAACTGCGAGCCTGCCTACTGATGGCCTCCGCTCCTCTAGCCGAGCAAATTGCCAGCATAGCATGCCGCCGCGCCGCCGCGCAGAAGTGCCGCGAGGGAGTCCGCTTTTGCACGCCAACGGCCAGGCGCGCGCTCGTGCGAAGCTGGCTGGGCAGCCGGCGGGCTAGCGTGCGTCTCGTGGATCCCGGTGGCAGTCTCATTCGGGTGCGTTGAAGGCGGTCAGGCCGCCCCATGAGCTCCGGGCCACCTGGTCTGGCGAAGGGCTCGGCGCGCACCGCAGGCTGCGCTCTCGTGGCGACCGTGCGAAGGCATGCGCGGTCCCACGGAGCGGTACGAACCGGGGCCTGCGACCAACGGGAAGCGGCGGAGCGGTCCGGGTGTTCAGGTTGACTCGCGGGCGTAGCGCACGTCGCCCTGCTTGTCCAGCTTCGGCAGCCGCGGGCCAGTCAGAAAGCTCGTTCGGCGCCGCCCTCAGTAGCCGCTCGAAAGGGAAGGGCGTGCCCGGTGATTCTTTGAAAATCCCGTCGAACCGGGGTGAACGTCACGCTCGGCCTTGGGCGGGAAGGTCCCTCGATCCGGCCGCCGAGAACCGTTCGAGTGATTCCTGGCACAAAGGGTGGGCGCCGGCTGGACGCGGCGGCATGCGGTCTGCTACACTGGGGTTTCACCCGCAGTGATTGGAACCCTCCGTGGGAGGTGATGCCCTCGAGGGGCGTCGCCGTTTGCACCAGCGAGGTCATCATGGCTCACAAAGTAGGCAAGAAATACCAGGCTGCCGCCCAGCAGGTGCCGCGCAAGCCGCACAGCCTCGAGGAAGCGGTGGCGCTGGTCAAGCGCATCAAGTTCGCCAATTTCGATGAAACGGTCGAGCTGCACTTGCGCCTGGGCGTGGACCCCAAGCACGCCGATCAAATGGTGCGGGGCACCGTGGTTCTGCCCAACGGGCTGGGCAAATCCAAGCGCGTGCTGGTCATTGCCTCCGGCGAGAAGCAGCGCGAGGCGGAGGAGGCCGGCGCCGATTCCGTGGGTGGCGAGGAGATGGTGCAGAAGATCCAGGAGGGATGGCTGGACTTCGATGCCGTCATCGCCACGCCCGACATGATGCGCTCGGTGGGCCGGCTGGGCAAGATCCTGGGGCCGCGCGGGCTGATGCCCAACCCCAAGACGGGCACGGTGACCATGGACGTGGCGCGGGCGGTCAAGGAGATCAAGGCGGGCAAGGTCGAGTTCCGGGTGGACAAGACCGGCATCATTCACGCGCCGATCGGCAAAACCAGCTTCCCCGACGACAAGCTGGTGGAGAACGCACAGGCGCTGATCCAGGCCGTGGTGCGGGCCAAGCCTGCGGCGGCCAAGGGCAAGTACGTGCGCAGCGCCACGCTGTGCTCCACGATGGGGCCGGGGGTTCCCCTGGATACCACCCCCTACAATACGCGCGCAATCTGAGCCTGCACGAGGGGCGCTCATGAAGAACCGACAAGTCAAGCGAGAGGAAGTCGAGAGCCTGCGGCGCGACTTGCAGCGCTGCCCGCATGTGTTTCTGGCCACCTTCGACAAGCTGACGGTGGCGCAGGATTTCGAGCTGCGCAAGGCCGTGCGGGCGGCGGGCGGCCGGTACCGGGTGATCAAGAACACACTGGCCGAGCTGGCGGCCGAAGGCACGCCGGCGGCCAGCCTGCTCAAAGGGCTGACCGGGATGAATTCGCTGGCTTATACGGACGGCGACCCGGTGGCCCTGGCCAAGGCGCTCACCAAGTACGCCAAGGACAATCCCGTGCTTACCTTCAAGGCCGGGATGGTCGAGGGCCGCGTCATTGACGTGAGCGCCATCCAGCAATTGGCCGAGCTGCCCCCGCGCGAGGAGTTGATGGCCAAGTTGCTTTTCCTGATCCAGGCGTCGGCGCAGCGCGTGGTCACCGTCCTGCAAGCCGTGGGGCGCAACCTGGCGGTGGTGCTGGATCAGGCCGTCAAGGAGCAGAAGTTCCGGGCATGAGGGGCCACTAAGGCCGGCTTCAGCCCGAGAGAGTTTTCCCAAGCAGGAGTTCGAGAAATGGCGGATATCAATGCGATTGCCGATCAGATCCAGAGCTTGACGCTGCTGGAGGCTTCCCAGCTCGTGAAGCTGCTGGAAGAAAGGCTGGGAGTTTCGGCGGCTGCGGCCACGGTGGCGGCCGCTCCCGTAGCGGCGGGCGCCGCGGCGCCTGCCGCGCCGGCCGAGGAGCAGACTGAGTTCAACGTGGTGCTTACTGCCGTCGGTCCCAACAAGATCAACGTCATCAAGGTGGTGCGCGAGGTGACCAGCCTCGGTCTGAAAGAGGCCAAGGACTTGGTGGAGAGCGCGCCCAAGACCATCAAAGAGGGCGTCAGCAAGGAAGAGGCGGAAAAGATTCGCCAGAAGTTCGCCGAAGTCGGCGCGACGGTCGAAATCAAGTAGGACGCTGGACTACGGGGCGGCATCAGGCAGGTTCGGTCCCGGCGGGGGCGAGCGCGATTTGACCCGCGGCGCCCGTCTCTGCTAGACTATGATGCGGGCCACTTGCAAAGCGCGGTCCCTGAGTTACGACTCGTGCCCGTGAACCACGAGAGGGGTAGTTTCGTCCCAATTTTTCTCCGACGCACGTTGTACCGTCTCTCCGGATACCCTGCCTCGCCCGGCCCCAGCCTGACAGCGGGGCCATCGCCGGCGGAACCCTGCTGCGGTTTGTGCGCCAGCCGGTGCGCTGCGCGCCCCGCCAGCGGACCGCCGGGCAGGGCGTTCAGGTTTCATCCGGCGCCCGCCGGGGCGCTAAGAGTTTGAAGGCGATCAACCGGAACGTGTTTTCAGCCTCTGGGTTCCGAGGAGTTTGAGAGGATGCAGAAAGCCGACGGCGCTGTGCGGGAGCGAATTGACTTTTCCCGCATCAAGACCTCCATTCCCATTCCCAACTTGATCGAGGTCCAGAAGAAGTCCTACGAGCGGTTCCTTCAGATGGACCTGCTGCCGCACGAGCGGGAAGACGTGGGTCTACAAAGCGTGTTCACCAGCGTCTTCCCGATCACGGATTTCCGCGGCCTCAGTCAACTGGACTTCGTCGACTACTCGATCGGCAACTGGGAGTGCAAGTGCGGCAACCTCAAGGGGCTGCACCACCTGCGTTCCACCTGCCGCAACCCGAGCTGCGGGGCCACGATCAAGACCGACCCGTATCATCCGGGCGACGTGCTGTGCCCCAAGTGCGGTACTTTCAACCGCAACGTGGTCACCTTCTGCAACCGCTGCGGCGACCCGGTCAGCCTCCAGCTCAAGTACGACGTGGCCGAATGCCAGGAGCGGGGCATGACCTACGCCGCGCCGCTCAAGGTCACCATCCGGCTCACCGTCTACGACAGGGACCCGCAGACCGGGCAGCGCACGATCCGCGACATCAAGGAACAGGAGGTCTTCTTCGGCGAGATCCCGTTGATGACCGAAAAC
>JBMFPL010000152.1:0-7924 GCA_049969115.1 Bryobacteraceae bacterium
GCGCGAGACGCCGGTGCCGCTGGAGCGCACTACGGCCGCTCTGGGCACGGTGATCGCCTCCTAGCAGGTGAGGGAAATCCCGCTGAACGGGCGGCACTGGGCGAGCCTGAAGGCGCTGGCGCCGGGTGCGATCAACACCGGCGACGGCAGTCAGCAGACCATCCGCTTCGTGGGTCGGGCGCGCGATGACAACAACTGGACCTTCGACGGAATGGACGCCACCGGGGTCAAGGACCCGCGGCAGGAGGCAGCGCTGCGGCTGGTGATTTCAACGGACTCGATCGCGGAGTTCCGCGTCAACTCCAGCCTGTATTCGGCGGAGCTGGGCGGGGGCGCGGGCGCCAACATAAGCCTGGTGTCCAAGTCGGGTACCAACGAGTTTCACGGCAGCCTGTTCGAGTTCGTGCGCAACGACAAGCTGGACGCACGCAACTTCTTCGATGCGGCCAAGCCCGCGTTCCGGCTGAACCAGTTCGGCGGCAACCTGGGCGGGCCCATCGTGCGCAACCGGACGTTCTTCTTCGCCAACTACGAAGGGCTGCGGCAGCGGCTGGGGCAGACGCTGTACGCCAGCGTGCCCAGCGCGGCCTTCCGCGAGCGGGCGATCGCCGCTTCGCCGGAGGTGCGGCCGATTCTGGACGCGTACCCGCGGGGGTTCCGCTCGCTCGACGCCAACATTGACGAGATGTGGGCCGACCGGCCCCAGGCCTGGCGAGAGGACTCGGGGACACTACGCATTGATCACCGGTTCTCGGATTCGGATCTGATCTTCGGCCGCTACAACGTGGACGACGGGCTGATTGACGCGCCGCGCAGCGTGCTGCCGGTGGACCGGCAGGAGAGCGCGTTCCGGCCCTGCAGTTTCGCGTTGCAATACCAGCACATCTTTTCGCCCACAGTGATCAACGAGTACCGGGCGGGCTACAACCGCTCGGCGCTGACGCGTTACAGCTACGGGCCGCTGCCGCCCTCGATCAGCGTGCCTGGGTTCATGACGCTGAACGGCGACAGTCTGCTGATCGAAAAGCCCACCTCGTACTCGATGATTGACAACGTAACCATCACCAAGGGCCGCCACACGCTGAAGATGGGCTTCGAGGTGCGCCGCATCCACGTGAATGTGGCTGACCCGGCGGTGCACACCACTTCGATCAGCTTCGCCAGCCGAGACGATTTGATCCGCAACCGGGTGGACTCCTTCAGCATCAACGCTGGCAGCCCGGTGCTGGGGGCGCGGCGCACCTGGTACATGGGGTTTTTCCAGGACGACTTCAAGGTCCGGCGCAACTTGACGTTGAACCTGGGCGCCCGTTACGAGTACTACACCGTGCCGCACGAGGTCAACCACCAGGAGCGAGTGTTCGACATGTGGGTTTGCCAGGGCTTCTGCCCGCCGGGCACGCCGTGGTATTACCCGGACCGCAACAACATTGATCCGCGGGTGAGCATCGCCTGGGCGCCGGCGGCGCTGGGAGACAAGACCGTGTTCCGCATTGGCGCCGGCGTGTTTCACGGGCCGGGCCAGAATGACGACGTGAACGCGGCGCTCGATAACATGGCGGAGCGCTATTCGCTGACCTCGCGCGATGTAACGGGCGGTCTGAGCTTCCCCATTGACCGCTTCGTGCCCCTGGCGCGATCGGGTGGGGTCACGCCGCGCTCGCTCCAGCGCGACCGGCGCGACATTTACAACATCCAGTGGGGATTCTCCGTCCAGCAGCAGTTGCCCGCGCAGTTTGTGATGCAGGTAGGTTATCTGGGCAACCAGGGACACAAGCTGTTCTCGCGCACCTACACCAACGTGATCGAGCCGGCCATCGGGCGGCGGCCGCTGCCCACCTTCGGCCGCATGGACGAGAAGCGCAACGACGGCAACTCGAACTTTAACGCCTTGCAGGTTTCGCTGCACCGGGCGTTTTTCCGCGGGTTCCTGCTGGGCGCCGAGTACATGTGGTCGCACGCGATCAACGACGGCAACCTGGGCGGGGGCGAAGGCAGCCAGCCGCAGAACGTGAAGTGCCGCCACTGCGACAGGGGCAACAGTGCTCAGGACATCCGCCACACCTTCACCAGCAACTGGGTGTGGGAGCTGCCCTTCGGGCCCGGCAAAGCCTACGCCACCAACGGCGCGGCGGCGAAGGTCCTGGGGGGGCTGGGAGCTGAGCGGCATCTGGACGGCGCGCACGGGCCGCGCGGTAAACATTTCGGTGTCGCGCAGCTCTTCGGCGGTGCCTGACGGGAACACGTCCAACCAGCGCCCCGACGTGGTTCTGGGCGTGCCGTTGTACCCGGCCAATCGCACCAAGGCCGAGAACCGGCTGAACATCGCGGCGTTTGCGGTGCCGCGTGCGGGCACTTGGGGCAACGCCGGTCTGCACATCGCACGCGGTCCGGGCATGTGGCAGACCGACCTAGCGGTTCACCGCAAGTTCCGGCTGACCGAGAACGCGAACCTGGCCTTCCGAACCGAGGTGTTCAACCTGGTCAACCGGGCGCAGCTTGGCGATCCGAGCGCGAACATTTCCACGCCGGCCACCTTCGGGCAGATTCGCAGCCCGCTGAATCGGACCATCGGCACGGGCACATCGCGGCAGATCCAGCTCGCGCTGCGGTTGAACTTCTAACCTTTTCGGCAAAGACAGACTCGAGAAAGGAGCTAGCGGAATGGGTGTGTGGCTGTTGCTGCTGACCCTGTGGATGGCGACGCAGGGTAAGATCGAGGTCAAGCCGGTGCTGGCGACCGAGCCGGTGAGCGACGACCCGGATGACCCGGCCGTTTGGGTGAACCCGCGCGATCCGGCGCAGAGCCTGATCGTCGCCACTAATAAGGTGGCGGCGCCGCGCGGCGCCCTGTACGTGTACGGGCTGGACGGCAAAATCCGGCAAGTGATTGACAAGCTAGACCGGCCTAACAACGTGGACGTGGAGTACGGCTTGCCCCTGGGTGGGCAGAAGGTGGACATCGCGGTGGCCACCGAGCGCATGCAGCGCCGGCTGCGCGTCTACCGCATCCTGCCCGAGGGCAAGCTCGAGGACGTTTCCTCGCCGGACGGATTGCGCGTCTTCGAAGGATGCCCGGGCGAACAGGGCGCGCCGATGGGGATTGCTTTATACAAACGCCCGCGCGATGGGGCGATCTTCGCCATCGTGAGCCGCAAGGAAGGGCCGCGCGAGGGCTACCTGTGGCAGTACCGGTTGATGGATGACGGCAAGGGTAAGGTGCGCGCGCAAAAGGTCCGCGAGTTCGGGCGCTTCAGCGGCAAGGGCGAAATCGAGGCCGTGGCCGTGGACGACGAGCTGGGCTACGTCTACTACGCCGATGAAGGCGACGGCATCCATAAGTATCACGCCGACCCTGAGCATCCCGATGCGGCGCGTCAGCTGGCGCACTTCGGAACCGGGGGTTTCCAGGGAGATCGCGAGGGAATCGCGGTCTACGCGTTGCCGCGCGGTCGGGGTTACATCGTCTGCACGGACCAGATACCGGGTAACACGAAATATCACATCTACCGGCGCGAGGGCGTGCCCGGGCGTCCGCACGATCACAGCGAGGCGGTCAAGATGTTTTACGGCGGGGCGGACGAGACCGACGGAATCGAGATTACTTCGGCCGCGCTGGGACCGCAATTTCCGCACGGGTTGATGGTGGCGATGAACAGCGGGCCGAAGAATTTTCTGATTTATCGCTGGGAGGATATTGCCAGTGCGGGCGGGGCGTGGCTGGAGGTGAACCGGCCCGCGCGGTCGCGGCGCTGAGCAGCGCGAGCTTACCTGGGCAGGTTGGCCATTCCCGGCGAGGTGGCATAGAGCCGGGCGCCGTCGCTGACGAAGGACTGGGCCGAGCAGGTATTAGGTTCGGTCCCGATCTCCATGCCGCCCCGGACCAGCGCCGGCCACACGAAGCGGCGGCCGCCGACCCTGTCTTGGCAAATGAGAAACGAGACGAGCTGGCCGTCGGTGAGGCCCGTGATCTCGGCGGAGGCGACGTCCCCGGTGAGCGTGATGGCCTGCGCGGTGCCGGCTGAAAGGTCAAAGACAGGCGTGGGTGAGAAAGGCACCTCCACCCGGCCGGTGACCACTGGCGTGCCCGCCGTCGCGGAATCGGGACTAATCATCAGCGAGGAGACGTCCACGGCTTCCAGATCTGCGCCGCGGACGCGTTTGAGCGTCTGGAGGGCTTCCTCATTCCAGCGGGCATCGGGCGCACCGGTGATGAACCACGAGGAGCCGTTGTCGGCAAGAATCATGCCGTATTTTTTTAGGGCGCGGAGGATGACCTGGGCTTCGGGCGGAAAGCCGGAGATGTCGTAGTCCTTGCGCAGGCGAAAGCGCTGGCCCATGGGAGGCAGGTCGGGATCGCTGGTGCGGGAGGCGTAGTGCCGCGCGGGCCAGACGTACTCACGGCGCGTGCGGGGCACGGTGAGGCGGAGGGCATGACGGATCTCGCCGCCGGCGACCTCGTCGTAGCGGACCAAGCCGGGCAGGATGGGCAGGCCGGCGGCGTCGGCCGAGGTCCAGCCAGCGGGGCGCAGGGCGTTGGAGCGCAGGTCGAAGATGGCGCCGGAGTAGGCCACCCAAGAGCCGTCGGGCTGGGGCCGGGCCAGGTAGAGCTCGAACAATTTGCAGACGCCTTGTTGCAAGACGATGAGGTGGGCGTCTGCCGCGGGCTCAATCGCGGGGTTAGGCGGGATGGGGTAAGGCCCGGGATCGCTTTCGGGCGCGCCTTCGAGGAAACGGACTGGGACCAGGGGCTGGTCCGGAGGGACGATGTTGTAGGGGATGGCGCCGGTGGGCCCGAAGTCCGGGTGCAAGCTGCGGTCGGGCCCGTTGTTTTCGATGTATTTCGCGGACTTGGGGTGCACCGGCAAATGGTCCACGGGCGTGTTCCAGATGTTATTGGCGGGAAAGACGGGGCAGTCGCCGATGCGGGGCTGCGCGGGCAGCGGTGAGGCTGCCAGCAGAAAAGCGCCGGCCAGGGCGAGGCAGAACAGCGCGTGGGTGCGTGCGAATTCTCGCGACACCTCTCCTCCTCGGTTGGTGCAGGCAGTCATTATAGCAGCGGCGGCGAAGGGGCACTGGGCGGCCCTGGGGAAGGCAGGGGCGGTGCGTTGGCGCAGCATTCCGCGCGCGTCTCTGGAAAAGACCGGCTGCCGGGAGGGCAAGGCCGGCCCGGGGCGCAGAGCCCGGCAAGCGAAGGCGCTGTGCAGGGCGGCCACGGGAGAGCGTGCCACGGCGAAGGCCGGCGACGCAGCGAGCGCTAGAATGGTGGTTGCGCTTGGCAGAGCGGTAAGGAGCCGCGGCGTATGAGCATGCTTTGGAGCGCCGGTTCGTCGGCGACGGAACTTTCCAGCGAGGATTTGAAGCGGGGGTTGTTCGAGGCCCTGGACAGGCTGGGCGTGCGGCGCAAGGTGGCGGCGGTGCCCCCGGACATCACGCGGCTGCATTCGCGTGCGGGCGAGCTGACGCGCTATCTGCGCGAGTACTATGGCGACCGGCTGGCCTGTGTGCTGCCCGCGCTGGGCACGCACCTGGCGATGACGCGGGAAGAGATCTGGCAGATGTACGGCGACTTGGATCCGCGTTTGTTCCGGGTACACGACTGGCGGCGCGATCCGGTCACGCTGGGCCTGGCGCCGCCGGAAATGCTGCGGGAGCTTTCCGAGGGATTGCTCGATTTCTCATGGCCGGTGCAGGTGAACCGGCTGCTGGTGGAGGGAGGATTCGATCTGATCGTCTCCATCGGGCAGGTGGTGCCGCACGAAGTCAGCGGCATGGCGAATTATTCCAAGAACCTGTTGGTGGGCGCGGGCGGGGCCGAGGCCATCAACAAGAGTCACTATCTGGGGGCGGTCTACGGCATCGAGCGGATCCTGGGGCGCGCCGAGAATCCGGTGCGGCGGCTGCTGGATTACGGGGCGGAGAACTTCCTCAGGAGGCTGCCCCTGTTGTGGGTGCTCACGGTGGTCGGGCGCAACCAGGCGGGGAAGCTGGTGGTGCGCGGGATGTTCATCGGCGAGGATCGCGAGTGCTTCGAGAAGGCGGCGGAGCTGGCCTTGGCGGTGAACGTGGAATTGCTGGAGAGGCCGCTGGCCAAGGTGGTGGCGTACCTGGACCCCTCCGAGTACAAGAGCACGTGGCTGGGCAACAAGGCGATCTACCGCACGCGCATGGCGATCGCGGACGGGGGCGAGCTGGTGGTGCTGGCGCCGGGCGTGAACCGGTTCGGCGAGGACGACGAAATCGATCGGCTGATCCGCAAGTACGGCTACGTGGGGCGCGAACGGGTGCTTGCGGCCGTGGCTGGCAATGCGGACCTGGCGGCGAACCTTTCGGCTGCGGCGCACTTGATCCACGGTTCCTCAGAAGGACGTTTCCGGATCACTTACTGCCCCGGCGGGTTGAGGCGCGAAGAGATCGAAGGCGTCAACTTCGCTTACGCGGATCTGGCGACGATGATGAAGAGGTACGATCCGGCGCGGCTGGCCGACGGTTCCAACCGCGTCAACGGCGAAGACATTTTCTTCATCAGCAATCCCGCCACGGGGCTTTGGGCGGCCCGCGAGCGCTTCGAAGCGGCAGCGTGAAAGGATTCGGGCCCGGGCGCGTTTTGGCTGCTCCGCGCGGGCGCCTAATTTGGTTGCCCACCGCGCCCGCCAGCAGTTGCGAGGGGACGACGCCGTGCGCGCTCGGGACAAGCTCGGTTTCAGGCGAGCGGGCGCGGCTGCACGCCCTCCTGTGCCAGGAGCTCGAGGGCAAGTTCCACCGCGCTGCGCACGTAAGGCGGGCACCGCTGCGCGGTCAGATTCGTGCTGTGAGCTTCGGCCAGCCCTTCCGGGGTGGAGAGATCGCAGCCCACCAGATCTCGGCAGATGACCGAGCCGTGACGCTGTTCGAACAAGCGAAGGAAGCGGCGGCAGCGCTGGTAGGTTTTCTCTTTCTCGACGCGGTTGTCGTCGGGGCTGACCGAGGGCTGGGCAAGGCCCAGCGCCATGATGGCGCCGGTCACTGCCCCGCAGACCCCGGCGGTGCGTGCCAAGCCTCCGCCGAAGCCCGCCGCCACGCGCAGGGAGACCGGCTTGGGAATTCCCCAAAGCTCGCCGAGGACCGAGAAGACGGCCTGGGAGCAGGAGTACCCCTGGCGGAAGCGGGCTTCGGCGGCGGCGACAGCATCGGCGACGCTATCAGGCTCCATAGCGCTCTAATGTAGCATGCCGGATCACTGCCGGCCGCTCTTAGCGGATAGCTCCTCGATGCGCTTCCGGATGGTGTCCAAGGCGCGTTCGAGAAAGCTGGCGCGGCTTTTGAGGTCCTCGATCTCCTCCTCGGGAGTTAGCTGGGGACCCCAGCAGCCTGGGAAGGGCCAGCCGAAAGCGGCACGCTGCCAGCCAGTGAGACCAGTGGCACGGAACCAGTGCCGCCACCCCCGGCCGCCCCAGCCGCCGAAGAAGCCCCATGCCGGACGGTTCATAAAGCCGGGCGCGGGGAAGCCGGAGCAGTAACCCATCCTGCGGCCGGCGCCCCGGCCGAGTCCTAAGGGTCCAGTTCTGTCGCCAAAGGGCATAATGCATCTCCTTTCTTGGGTTGAAAAACGAACTCTCACTCGCCGTGGATCATGGGAGTGCCGCATTTGGGGCACTTGGTCTGGCTGCATGGCTGACCCGCCACATGAGGGAGCTGCTCTCCGCAATTCGGGCAGATGCAAACCCCGCCGGGCCCGCCAGCTCGCGGGCCCCCCATGCGGCCACGACCACCCCGCCCCGGGCCAGGGGCGCCACGACCAGCGCCGCAGCCACCGCCCATGCCGAAACCTTTTGGCATCGAAAATCTCCATTTGGCGCCGCCACGCCGCCACGCGGGCGCCCCAGGCATGGCGAAGGCGGGGCGGCTCAAGGCGCCGTTCAGAAATGCTGCCAACACCTCCTCG
>JBMFPL010000153.1:0-7921 GCA_049969115.1 Bryobacteraceae bacterium
GGCTTTCCAGCAACGCGGCCACCAGCGGCGCAGCCTCGTCCTTGTCCATCTGCCCGTTCCAGTCTCGCAGCACAGCGATCGCCTCGGCCAGCCTGGCGTCACGCTTCCGGCTGCGATCCCAGGCCGCCACGACGGCGCGTGCCAGGCCGTGATGGAAGGCCGAGTAAACGTCCTTCTGAACCGCGAGCATCTCTTCGGCGCGCCAGCCCGTGCGCGCGCCGAGCAGCGCGCGGATCTGGGCAGCGCGGTAATGCGGGGCGAAACTCCCGTTGACCGGATAAGGATAGTCGGCAGGGAAAGGATTCTGGTTCGCGCTCACGATCAGGCCGGAGGGCGGGTCCAGCACAGAAGGCAGCGCGTCGAAGGGGATGTAGCCTTGCCATTCCTGCGCGCCCGAGGCACCATCGGCAGGCAGGTCCCCACGATGCGATGTGCGGATGGGCAGCCGCCCCGCAGCCTGGTAGCCGATATGGCCTTGCCGGTCAGCGTAAACGAAGTTCTGCGCAGGGCCAACGAAACGCGCCAGAGCGGTGCGGAATTCCTGCCAGTTGCGCGCGCGGTCGAGGTCGAGGAAAGGAAAGCCGTAGCCGGCCGTTTCGGCCCCCGTCCAGCGCAACGCCCAATAACGTCCTTTCTCTTCGGCCACTACGGGCCCGTGGCGTGTAACCCAGATTTTCAGCTCGACCGGGGGCGCGCCGCGCACGATAACCGTCTCCGAATCCAGGCGCGCCTGCTCGAGCCTGCCGGCAAAGAGGTAGCGGCCGGTCCGCGGGTCGAGTTTCTCCTCGTAGAGATCCTGCACGTCGAATTGCAGGTTGGTCATGGTCCAGGCGAGGTCGTGGTTGTGGCCGATGATGACGCACGGCACACCCGTGATGGCGACGCCGATCACGTCCAGCCCGGGAGCGCGAAGATGAATCGGATGCCAGATTGAGGGCAACGAGTACTCCAAGTGAGGATCCCCGGCCAGAATGGGTTTGCCGGAGGCCGTCAGCTGGCCCGCCACGGCCCACCCGTTGGAACCCGGGGCGGGCTCCAGCCCGCTGCGCAGCGGGTACAGGCGCTCGACCTTGGTGGGGTCGCCGCCTTCCAGCAGGCGTTGTTTCTGCCGCTCGAGTTCCCACGTGCTGGTGAGCACACGGAACATGTAGAGGCCGATGAGCAGCGAATCCACGCCCGACCAGGGTCGGGGCTCATAGCCGAGCAGGCGGAATTCGACAGGCAGGCGGTCGCGATGGGTGGCGAGATAGTAATTGACGCCACGCACGTAGGCGTCGAGCCCGCGACGGTCGGAGGGGGACAGCGCGGCGTGCTGCTGCTGGGCCAGTTTTCTCATGCGCAGCCTGCGCGCCATGAGGTCGGACTCCAGGGCGGGCGGGCCGAAGATCTCTGCCAGCGCCCCGCCCGCCAGCCGCCGCAAGGCGTCCATCTGCCACATGCGGTCCTGCCCCGTGACGAAGCCCTGCAGAAAGAGCGCGTCCTCGATGGAGGCGGCGCTAATGTGGGGGATGCCCAGACGGTCGCGCGCGATGGTGGCGGGCGCCGACACGGGAGCCCGCAACGAGCCCGAGCTTACGGGCAGGGGACGGCAGCCGTACCAATAGATGGCAAACAGCGCCGCGAGCGCCGCCACGCCGGCCACTATGTTGAAATAGCGGAGGATTTTGTTGAGCGACACTCCAAGATTGTACTGGAGCCGTCGCCGAGGCCTGCGGCGGCGGGGAGGTGGCGTCCATGGATGAAGCGTACTTCGGTTACCGGCTCTTGCTGCTGGTGGCCATCGTGGGCATGAACGCGTTCTTCGCCGCAGCCGAGGCGGCCCTGATCGCGGTGCGACACTCGCGCTTGCAAGAGCTGGCGGCGCGCGGCCAGCTCGGGGCGCACGCCGCTTTGAGCCTGCTGGCCAACCCGGCACGGCTGCTTTCCACCGTCCAGGCAGGGGTCACCCTGGCTAGCATTGGCGCAGGCTGGGCAGGCGAAGACACGGTTTACCGCTTCCTACTGGGCGCGGTGGGACGCGTGGATGGCCCGCTCGCCACAGCCCTGCTGCACGCGGCGGCTTTCCTGTGCGCCTTCCTCATCCTCACCTTCGTCATGGTGGTGGCCGGCGAGGTAGTTCCCAAGAATTTAGCCATTCAGAACTCGGACCGCCTGGCGGTGCTGATCGCCCCGCCGCTGCTGGTGTTCGCCCGCCTCATGCAACCCTTCGTCAGCGTGCTGGAAGGTTCGGCCTTGGCCCTGTCGCGCCTGCTCGGCCTGCGCGGCGAGCGCAGCCCGCACTCGGTCGAAGAGCTGAAAATGATCACCAGCTCGGTGCGGGCGGCCGGTCGCATCTCGCGCGTGGAGGAAGAAGCCGTGCTGCGCATGCTCGAGCTCGACCGGGTCTCGGTGCGGGAGATCATGACGCCGCGCAACGACATCGTGTCCCTGCCCGTGGACGCCACCCTGGAACAGGTGCTGCGCACGGCCCTGAACCACCCTTACTCGCGTTTCCCCGTCTACGAGAACGACCTCGAACACATCGTCGGCATCCTGCACTACAAGGATCTGCTCGCGCTGCTAGCCCGCATGCGGCTGGTGGGCGGCAGCTTTCATTTGCGGCCGCTGTTGCGCAAGCCGCTGGTGGTACCCGAAAGCAAGGCTCTCAGCCAGATGATCGAAGAGTTCCGGGCGGCGCGGCGCCACATGGCGCTGGTGGTCAACGAATTCGGCACCATCGTGGGGCTGGCCACCTTCGAGGACGTGCTGGAGGAGATCTTCGGCGAAATCGAGGACGAACACGACGTGCAGCCGGCACGCCCGGCGCTGGAGGCCGCCGTGCTCGAGCTGGAGGGCAGCGTCAGCATCCGCGATTTGGCCGCCCAGTACGGCATCGAGCTGCCTGCCAACGCAGGCTTCGAAACGCTGGCTGGTTTCCTGCTTCACCGCCTGGGATTCATCCCGCAGGGAGGCGAAACCGTGGACTACGAGGGCCGCCGGTTCACCATCCTGGGGATGGATCGCCGGCGCATCGCCCGCGTGCGCATCGAAAAGATCCCATCACCCGAGGGTGAAGAAGGCGTCTGAAGGCGCCCAGCGCGGGTGCTCAGTAGGGGCTGAGCGCGTGCAGCTCGCGGACCGTCTCGGGGCCGCACATCCGCGCCACTTCCTTGCGCAGCGGCTCGAGGCAGCGCGCGTAGATCATCTTGTAAGCCTCACAGAAGTAATCCAGATCCTCGAAGCGGCGGCGGGGGCCGTGGCGCAGCTTGGGACAGCCGCCATGACAGATGGGGTCGTACTCGCAGGCGCGGCACTCCCCGCGCGGCAGCATTTTCTTGGAGGCGAACTGGAAGCGGCGCTGGCGGCGCGCGATCTCCGGCCAGGAATCTTCCATGATGTTGCCCAGCTTCCAGTCCCGCTCCACGAAGAAATCGCACGGATAAACATCGCCGTTGTACTCGACCACCACGTAGCTGTCGCAGGTCTCGTGCATGGTGCAATTGCCCGGCTTCTGGCCGGCCAGCGCTTCGGCGATGTTGTCGAAAAGGCGGATGCGGACCCGCCGCCTCTCGGGCCACCAAAGCTCGAAGGTTTCCACCATGAAGCGCCCGTACTGCGCGGGCGTGATGGTGAAGGGCAGCGGGTTGCCCTGGCCGTCGAACTCGGCCAGCGGGATGTACTGGATGTTGTCCACGCCGATGGAGCGGAAAAACCCGTAGACCTCGCGCGGGTGTTCCACGTTGGCCTGGCTCAGGACGCAGAGCACGTTGAATTCGACCTTGTGTTTTTTAAGAATCTCCATGCCGCGCATGACCTGCCGCCAGCTTCCCTGGCCGCCGCGGTTGATCCGGTAGCGATTATGCATGGGCTCGGGGCCGTCAATGGAGACGCCGACGAGCCAGTTGTAGTCGCGTAACAGGCCGCACCAGTCCTCGTTGATAAGAATGGCGTTGGTCTGCAAGGCATTGGAGACGGTCTGCCCGTCGCGGCCGTATTGCTTTTGAAAATCCACCAGTTTCTGGTAGAATCTGAGCCCGGCCAGCGTCGGTTCACCCCCTTGGAAGGCGAAGACGCTATTGGGATACGAGTAAAACAGGTAACTGTCCACCAGACGCTCGAGCACCTCGAGCGTCATCGAGCGGCCGGGCAGGTCTTTGTAGGGGTCGGCCTCGCGGTCGAGGTAAAAGCAGTAAGCGCAGGCGAGGTTGCAGACAGCCGACACCGGCTTGATGAGCAGGGAGTTGATGCGCGGCGTAGTCCCCGGACCCTCTCCCAGGATCGGTAAGGCAAACCCGCTCCCCATGCGAACTACTGTAACATCCCCTGGCGCTCCGGCCCGTCGCCGGGCACCGCGACGGGGCGAACCCACCCCGCGCCGCTGCCTCCACGGACCTACCGCGGCCGCCGGGAAAACGGCGGGCGGGGCGGCTGCCGGGCGCCCATCCCGCAAGGCTATCCTGATCCTAGCTGGGAGCGGTTCGCGGAGGAGGGCCCATGCCCGGTAGGGCACGAATTTCCGAAGAAGTCCTGGCCAGGGTGACAGGCGCCCCGCTGATCGGCGGCAACAGCCTGCGCCTGCTCAAGGATGGCGCGGCCAATTACGCCGCATGGAAAGAAGCCCTGGCCAGCGCGCGCCGGTGGATCCACTTCGAAACCTTCCTCATTCACGACGATGAGGTTGGCCGCGAGTTCGCCCAGTTGCTGGCAACCAAGGCCCGGGAGGGCGTGAGGGTCCGGCTGTTGTGTGACTGGGTCGGCACCGTCCGCCGGACGTCCCGGCGTTTCTGGCGTGTGCTGCGCGAGGCGGGGGTCGAGACCCGCTTCTTCAACCCACCCGAGTTCGTGAGCCCGTTCGCGTGGTTGAGCCGCGATCACCGCAAAATGATCGGCGTGGACGGGCAGGTGGCCTTCGTCACCGGCGTCTGTCTGGGGCGCATGTGGCTGGGCGACCCCGCGCGGGGCGTGGATCCCTGGCGCGATACCGGGCTCGAAGTGCGCGGCCCCGCCGTGGCCGACATCGAGCAGGCTTTCGCTCAAAGCTGGGCGCAAGCCGGGCCGCCCCTGCCCGACGATGAAATCCCTCGCCGGCATACCATCCCGCCCTGCGGCGAGGTGCGCCTGCGAGTGATCGCAGGCACGCCCAACACCGCCGGGCTGTACCGGCTGGATCATTTCATCGCCGCGGCCGCTCGGCGCTACTTGTGGCTCACCGACGCCTACTTCGTCGCCACCACTTCCTACGTGCAGGCCCTGTGCACGGCAGCGCGCGACGGCGTGGATGTGCGCCTGCTCGCGCCCGGCTCAAGCGACATTCCGCTGGTGGCTTTCCTTTCCCGCGCCATGTACCGGCCGCTGCTCGAGGCCGGCGTGCGCGTGTTCGAGTGGAATGGCTCGATGCTGCACGCCAAGACGGCGGTGGCTGACCGGTACTGGGCGCGCGTCGGCTCCACCAACCTGAATCTTTCGAGCTGGCTGGGCAACTGGGAGCTGGACATCGTGGCCGAGGACGAGCGCTTCGCCCGCACCATGGAGGAGATGTACCTGGAGGACCTCGAGCATGCCACCGAGATCGTGCTCACCGCCCGCCGCCGCGTGATGGCCAGCGGCCCGCCCCATCCCCGGCGCCGCCGGCGCAGCCGCATGGCCGTGGGGGCCCTGGGCATCAGCAGTGCGGTGGGCGCCTCCATCGCCAACCTCCGCGTGCTCGGCCCCGCTGAAGCACGTGTGCTGGCCGCCGCCGCCGGCCTGCTGCTGGCCGTGAGCATCCTGGCCCTGCTGTGGCCCTGGGCCATCACTGTCCCGGCGGCCCTGGTGGGACTCTGGATCGCCCTGACCCTGCTGGTGCGGGCTTGGCAGTTGCACAGGCGCGCCAGCGCCGCAGCCGACCCCGCTAAGAAGCCGCAGTGAGCGAGCGGCCGCCGTGGTTGGGCATCGTGCAGCCCGGGCACGCCGCGTGCTCGAACTGGATGGTGGTGTGGCAGATCGAAAAGCGTTCGGCCAGCATCTGGTTGAGCTGGCGCAGCAGTCCTTCACTTACCGAAGGCGGCACGTCCTCGATCACCACGTGACAGCTCAGCGCGTGTGTGGCCGAGCCGAGGCTCCAGATGTGGACGTCGTGCACATCGAGCACGCCCGGGATCTCGCGCATGGCCTGCGTGACCGCCTCGAGTTTCATACCACGGGGCAGGCCCTCCAGCAGGATGTTGAGCGACTCTTGGACAATATCCCAGGCCGTCCAGACCATCAGCAAACCGATCAGCGCCGAAAGCAACGCATCCACGCGATGCCAACCCGTCCACCGGATCACCAGGGCGCCCGCGATGATGCCGACCGAACCCAGCGCGTCGCCCAGCATGTGCGCCCAGGCGCCGCGGATGTTCAGATCCCGACGCCTGCCCGCGTCGAGTCCCCACATGATGACCACGTTCACCACCAGCCCCAGCCCGGCGACCACCAGCATGGTAAGCTCGTGGACAGCCTCGGGTCGCAGCCAGCGCAGGTAGCTTTCGTAAAGGATATAGGCAGCCAAAGCCAGCAGCGCCAGCGCGTTCACGAACGCGGCCAGCACGCCCGCGCGGTGGTAGCCGTATGTCTTCACCTCGTCGGCCGGGCGCCGCCCGACGTAGTAACCGAACCAGGCCAGAAGCAATGCCAGCGCGTCGGTGAAATTATGCCCCGCATCCGAGAGCAGTGCGAGGCTGTGCGCCTGGAGGCTGGCGGCGATCTCCACCACGACAAAGCCTACCGTGAGCGCCAGCGACCACTTCAACACCCGGCCGATGTCCGGGCATGCACAGACGTGGTGAGCCAAAAGTTACTCCTTTCCTCCCAGTCTACGCAAGCCAGGCGCGGCTGGCGCACTTTCGGCCTGCGCGAGCCGCATGACGCCGACACGCGGGCGCAGGGCATCGCAGCGGGGAATTTGAGCCTGAGGGTTCGCACCTGACGCCGGGATGCGAGCAGAGGGCATCGCGCCGCGTGGCGCTGGCCTACCAGTTGGCGGCGGTTTGCAGGCTCTTGAGCTTGGCGGAAAACGTGGTCCGCTTCAGACGGAGCAGCTCGGCCGCTTGCTTCTTGTTGCCGTTGGACCGCCGCAGCGCCTGCTCGAGCAGGCTGAGCTCGATGCGGGCGATGGTGCGCTCGAAATCCATGCCTTCGTCCGGCAGGCGGATCGAAGGCAGCGAGGTGGCGTTGAGCGCCTTCCACTGCGCGGGCGAGGGCAGCGGGAAGTCGGAAGGCGCCAGCAGCTCTCGGTCGCCGCTGAGAATCACCGCCATCTCGACCGCGTTTTCGAGCTGCCGCACGTTGCCCGGCCAACTGTAAGTGACCAGCCGTTCCATGGCCTCGGGCGAGATCCGCTTGGGCGGGATCTCTTCGCGCGCGCAAATCTTGTCCAGAAAGTGAGCGACCAGCAAGGGAATGTCGGAGGCGCGCTCGGCCAGCGGCGGCAGGTGGATGGGAACGACGTTGAGACGGTAGTACAAATCCTCGCGGAAGCGGCCCTGGCGGACCCGCTCCTGCAAATCAGCGTTGGATGCGGCAAGCACGCGCACGTCCACCTGGATCACCTCTGCGCTGCCTAGCCTTTGCAGCTCGCGTTCTTGGAGCACCCGGAGGAGCTTGGCCTGCAAGTCCAGCGGCATGTCGCCGATCTCATCCAGAAACAGGGTGCTGCGGTGGGCCTGTTCGAACCGGCCGATGCGGTGATGGATCGCGCCGGTGAAAGCGCCCTTGACGTGCCCGAACAGTTCGGCCTCGAGCAAGGTTTCCGGAATGGCGCTGCAATTGACCGCCACCATGGGCAGGTGCCCGCGTCCGCTCGCCATGTGGATCGCCCGGGCCACCACTTCCTTGCCAGTACCGGTATCGCCCGTGATCAGCACCGTGCAGCGCCGGCGCGCGACCAGGCGAATGGTTTCCACCACCCGCCGGACGGCGCGGC
>JBMFPL010000154.1:0-7914 GCA_049969115.1 Bryobacteraceae bacterium
CAATGCCAAATGAACCCCTTCGGAAAAATCTGGGGCTACTGCTGAGCCAGCAATGGGACCCCGTCGTGCGCAATTTTCTGGAGAGTCTCCAGGTGCGCCTGGTGGCCGATCTGCTTGCCGAGCGCCCCGCCGGCGAGGGGTTCTTCTATGCGGCGCTGGCCGGGCGCAAGCTGGGCAACTTCGACTGTTTCTACGATCCGCGGGCCCGCGAGCAGATCATGGTGGGCCAGGTGGTCTTTCGCGACAACCGGACCTTCTTTGACTACTGGACCAGCTTCCTAGCCCGTTCCTTCCGGAGGCGCCCGCCCGCGGAAGCGCCGCCTGACTACACGATCAGCAACTACCGCATCCAGGCCACGCTGGAGCCTGATCTGAGGCTGCGAGTGACGACGCGGGTCCGCGTCACGCCGCAGGCGGCGGCGCCCGTGCTGGTCTTTCAAATCTCGCCGAGGATGGCGGTACGCGAGGTCCGGGTGCAGGGAGAGCCGGCCGAGGTGTTGCAGCCCGAATCACTGCGCGTCAATCTCATGCGGGGCGATGGCAACGCCGCGTTCCTGGTTGTTCCCCGGCAGCCCTTGGAGGCTCGCCGCGAGTACGAGTTCGAATTCCGGCACGAAGGGGCAGTGGTTTCCGAAGCCGGCCCGCGGGTTTATTACGTCGGCGCGCGCGGCTCCTGGTACCCCAATGCCGGTCTGCACTTCGCCCGTTACCAGCTCGCCTTCCGCTATCCCAAGGAGCTGAATCTGGTGGCCAACGGCGAGGTCGTGGAAGATCTGGAAGACGGACCCTGGCGGGTCACCGAGCGGCGCGTGGACACGCCGGTCCGCCTGGCCGCTTTCAATCTCGGGGATTACGTTCGCGAGCGCGTGACCCGGGGCGACTTCACCGTGGAAGTTTATGCCAACCGGCGCCTGGAGCGCGGGCTCGAGCCGCGTCCCCAGCAGGTTTTGATGGTACCCGCGCCGCAACCACCCTGGAGCCGCGGGGCGCGCCAGCCGCCCAACGTCATCCCGGTGCCGGTGGAACCTCCGCGTCCCGATCCCACGGCCAGGGTGCAGGAGGTCGCCTCGGAGATCGCGTCCGCGCTGGAATTCATGTCCGGCTACTTCGGGCCGCCGCCGCTGAAGACTTTGACGGTTTCCCCCATTCCCGGCACATTCGGGCAAGGCTTCCCCGGGCTGGTGTACCTGTCGACGCTCGCATACCTGGACCCCGCCCACCGACCGGCCGCCGCGCGCGATGACTACCAGCAGCTTTTCTTTTCCGAGATCCTCCATGCCCACGAGACTGCGCACCAGTGGTGGGGCAACACGGTGACCACCGCGCATTACCAGGACGAGTGGCTGATGGAAGCGCTGGCCAACTACTCCGCGTTGCTATGGCTGGAAAAGCGCAAAGGGACACGCGCCCTGGAATCGGTGCTCAATGAATACCGGCGGCGCCTGCTCGAGAAAACGCAGGATGGCGCCGAACTGGAGTCGATCGGGCCACTGGTGTGGGGGACCAGGCTCAGGGTCTCGCAGGCGCCCGGCGCATGGCACACCATCGTCTATGACAAGGGCACTTGGATCATGCACATGCTTCGGCGCCGGCTCGGCGACGAGCGTTTCCTCGCCATGCTGGGCCAGCTCCGCCGCCGCTACCAGTACCGGTCCATTACTACCGATCAGTTCCGCCGGCTGGCTGCCGAGTTCCTGCCCCCTGGCTGGCCCGACCCACAACTGGAAAACTTCTTCGATCAGTGGGTCTATTCGACAGGCGTTCCCGCGCTCAAGCTCGAGCACTCGGTCCAGGGCAAGTCGCCGGCGGTGACCCTGCGGGGCCGCGTGATCCAATCCGGCGTGGGCGACGATTTCGTCACCGAAGTCCCCATCGAAATCCACTTCGCGAAATCCAGGCCGCTGCGCCGCTGGGTGCGCACGGGCGCGGAGCCAGAGTCGTTCACCATCAAGCTGCGCGAGCGCCCGGTGCGAGTGCTGCTGGATCCCGACCAAGCCGTGCTCAAGCGCTGAGGCCGGGGACAACCCCACGGAGCCTTCCCTACCCGCCGCCGCAACGAGGGCCTCCCAGCGAGCGCCCACATGGTGGCCGCCATCACCGAGCTGCATCTGCCCGTTTCTGCGGAACCGGCGTTGCACACTTTCCTGCTGCCTGCCCGTTCGCGACGCACGGCGGCGGCATCGCCCCGCCGGGTCGTCACCAGCTTATGCCGTGCGCTTGCAGGTCGCGCACGAGCTGCTCGGCGGAGCGAAACTGGACGGCGATGATGCCGAGCCGCCGCGCGGCCTCGACGTACTCCGGGATGTCATCCACGTAAAAGCATTCGCCCGGCTCGCAGCCTGCCCGTCGCAGCGCCTCGCGGTAAATGCGCTCGTCGGGCTTGAGAGCGCCTACCTCGTAAGAAAGCACGCGGTCGTGGAAGCGGCGCACGATGCCGTAGCGCTGCTCGATCATGGCGTAGTGCAGCACGTTGGTGTTGGACAAAATCAGCAGGCGGAAGCGACGCGCCAGCGCCTCCACCAGCGATTCGGGAACGAGCGTCTCGGGAAGGAAGATGCTGCCCCACAGCTCGCAAAACTGCTCGTAGCTGACCTCCAGGCCGAGCGCCGCCGAAATCCCGCGCACGAACTCGGCAGCGGGGATGCGTCCCTCCTCGAAAGGGCGGACCAGCCCGGAAGCCGCGATGCGCGCGCGAATTTCCTGCGGCGCGTAGGAACAGTACGGCGCCAGCGCGCGGTAGCCGCGCTCCAGATCGAAAGGCACTAGCACCTGCCCGAGGTCGAACAGAATAGCCCGGGTCAACAGCGCGTCCTCCGCCCCCTATCAACGGCCGGGAGGCGCCTGGCAGATCAAGTCTGCCTCGCGGGGGCCGAGCCTCGCCCCGCGGTGCATTAGGCGATAGCTCTTCAAAGGCATATTGCCTTCGCGGACCTCTTCGCAAGCCTCCTCGATGCGTCGGCGCGCGGCGTCCGGGCTGTAGCGGTTCCACTCGGAAAAATTCAAATGGGCCCGTCCTCGTTTGACGTCTCGCGCAATCAGCCAGGACACGGGCGAAATGCGGCTATACCACGGCCATGCTGTCTGGTTGCTGTGGCAGTCGTAGCACGCGTGACGGAGGACAGCCGCCAGTTCGGGCGCGGGCCTCGCAATCGCCTCGTAGGATGCGCCCGGCTCCGTGGGCGGGTTGCTGCGTTCGGGTTGCACGAACTGAATAATCACGCCAATCAACACCGCGGCCAGGACAATCCACTTGACCATCCGCGCCTCTCCTCTCAATCGCTGGTATCGGGCGGGGGCGTCCTAGGGGTGCTCCCGGGCAGCTCCGGCGTTTTGATGTAATCGGCGGGGATCTCGCCGGTCAAAGACCTCAAGAAGGTGACGATGGATTCGATCTCCCTGCGGCTTAGCGACTTGCCCAACTGGTACTCGGCCATCTGCTGCACGGCTTCCTCGAGCGTGGCCACCTTGCCGGTGTGAAAATAAGGGGCGGTTTTCTCCACGTTGCGCAGAGGCGGAACTTTAAAGACCATCCGGTCAGCGTCCCTTTTGGTGACGCGGTAACGGCCCAAATCCGACTGGTCGGGGTAGGGCTTGGCCGCGCCCAGCCGCTGGAACATATCGCCTCCCAGCAGGACGCCGGAATGGCAGGTCTGGCAACCCGCATCCAGGAAGGCATTGAGACCAGTTTTTTCCTGCGGCGTGAGCGCCTGCGCATCACCCGCCAGGAACTTGTCCCAGCGGGCCGGCGTGAGCAACTTGCGCTCGAAAGCGCCGATGGCGCGGGCCACGTTGTCCATGGTCACCGGATCCTCGTCGCTGGGGAAAGCCCGGCGGAAGGCCTGCACGTATTCGGGAATGGACTTCAGGACCGCGATCACGAGCTTGTCCGAGGGCATGGCCATTTCCACCGGATTGAGCACCGGGCCCTTGGCCTGCTCTTCCACGTGGGCGGCGCGGCCATCCCAGAACTGAGCAAATTGCAAGGCGGCATTGTAAACCGAAGGCGAGTTGCGATCGCCCTTCTGACCCTTGTGGCCGTCCGAGGTAGGCTGGTTATCCACGCCGTACTTGTTCAGATCGTGGCAACTGTTGCAGGAAATCTTCTGGCTTTTCGACAGGCGCGGATCGTAGTAAAGCATGCGGCCCAGCGAAATTAGCTCTTCGGATGGCGGCCCGGACGGACCGGCCGCCACAGCCGGTAGCGGCTGGAAGAGTTTCAACTTCGCGGGGTCCACGGTCTCGGTGGATTTGCGCTGGCAACCGATAACCAGCGCGATCAGCGCCATTCCCGACGCCACAAACACAGCCTTCATGGAGTAGCTCCCTGGTTCTATGTGCTAACTTCGAGGCCCAGCTCGCAACGATTATACACGGTTTCCCCCGCGCGGCAATCTGGGGATAGCGCTCCGGGCAGGGCAGGCGCGCTCGACAGTTGGCTTGCTGGAAGCGGCCAGATCGAAGGTGCGCCGCACCAGCGTCCAGCCGCTGCGCAACCCGCGGCCCCAACCCGTGGTGTTTGGCTCCAGGATCCAGCCCGGCGGCAAGCGGACCGGCCCGAAACCGGGCAAAGCCGGCAACCCGGGGATGTACTCGATCACGGTAAGCTTTGGTTGTGCGTTGGCGGGTGTTTCGATCTCCAGTTCGGCTTCCTTCTTGCCGAACCCGTGGTACTCGAACCACCACGGTCGCCCGGCGGCGTAGGTCTTGCCGTTGACTCGCGAGGCGAGGACTTCGACTTCAGGATTCAAGTGTAACTCCACGCGCTGTGCTCCTTGTGGCGAGCGCACTCGCAGGGAGAGGCGGCGAACCCCGCCGCTCACCCCATCCGAAACCACCTCGCATCGGAACGGGTCGACGCGGATGGCCGGCGCGGGCTGCATCAGATACGATCCAGGATCGCGGGGACGAAACTCGTGGACTGGCCCGCGGCGCGCCCCGGCGGCGAAAAACCGGCGCTCGAACCGGTTGGGTTTCACGCTACGGCTGATCCAGAAAGCCTGGCCGTTATCCGCGTTCAAGGCGTAGGAAAGGCTCACAAGTTCCGGCCGGGCGCTGGTTGGACCGGCCAGGCTCCGGGCCACAATGACCACAATGGCCACCATCGCCGCCGCGCCCGACACGACGGGCAGCAGTCGGGGCGCGCCCTCCCTGATCAGCGCCAGCCAGGGAATCAACAGTCCGAGCGCCAGCGCCATCCAAGCCACCGTCAGGGAGGCGAGCACCGAAGTGATCCCGTCGTGTAGGACCATCATAGCCGGCGTGGCGAACAGGATCACGGCCGCCGCGCAAAGAGCATGCGCTGCGCCGCGCAACGCCGTGGCCAGTCGCCCTTGCCGCGCCAGCATCTCCGTGGTGAGGGCAAAGAGCGCGAACACGAGCGGCCACTGGAAGCCGAACGAGGCACCGGGCAACGCCGGCACGGAAACCGCGAGCAGCGCAGCCCAGACGCAGGCCGCCCCCGCAAACGCCTCTCTCCAAGTCACAGCTCGCAATACCCTGCCGAGGAGGGCATCGAAGAGCAGCGCGGCGATTGCGGCCGCAGCCGCCAGATAAAGCGCGTCGTCGTAGACCATGTAGTAGCGCCGCCAGCCCCATGCGAGCAGCGTGAGGGCCAGCGCGGCAGCCACCGCCAGAATCACGCAAGCCAGAAATCCGCACGCGCCTCTCAGGATGCCGGCCAGCCCCAACCGTCCCCGCCGGGCGCCCAGCAAAATCAGGCCACCCAGCCAGGCCAGGGTCAGAAGCGCAAGCGGCTCAGCCCAGCTCGCAGGATAGTAAATGAACAAAGATCCTGCCGGATTGAAGTAAATCGCTTGTCCCTTCGCCAGACTTTCCAGTGGCAAGTTGCCGAAATGCCTGGCCAGCTCCAGGGCGTTATTGCCCTGATGCTGCAAGCTTCCGAGATCCAGATTTTCGGGACGATCATTGGCCGTGTGATAGCGGGCGATGCCGCGGATGAAGGCGAAGTTCAGGCCGGCGAACCCGAGCTTGCGGAATACGGTGAAATCCGAGTTGAGCCCCATGCGGTAGTAAATGCTGGACATGAGCGAGTTGGCCAGAGGGCGCGAGCAGGCTAGGGCGAAGTGGGCGATCAACCCGAGGTTGTCCGGTCCCGTCTCGAACATGCAGGAAGGCCCGGCGACGCCGCGCGCGTCGAAGTTGAACACCAGGGCCACGTCGCGCATCCAGGGATGCTCGCGGGCGAAGGCATGGGCGCCCATGAGGCCGGATTCCTCGGCGTCGGCGAACAAGAAAATGACGTCGTTGGCCAGCGGCGGCCCGGCTTTGAGCGCGCGCAGCGTTTCCAGCAACACCGCGCACCCGCTGCCGTCGTCGGCCGCCCCCGGTCCCCAGAGCACGGAATCGTAGTGAGCGATCAGCAGCAGGGCCTTGGCCGGACGTTTGCCCGGCAGGCGCGCTACGATATTGCGCACGTTGGCCACGTTGGTCCCCGGGGCGGGCTCTGCTCCGGGCAGGGCACGGATCGCAGTGGTCTCCTGAATCTGCGGCTCCACGCCCATTTCGCGCAGCGCGTTCACCAGGTATTGGAAGACCCGCGCGTGAGCCTGCGTGCCCGCCGGGTGGGGTTCGCTGAAGGCGTGCGCCACGTGGACAAAAGCGCGTTCGGCAGAAAATGTTTCGGGCGGCGCGCCGGCAGGCACCACCGCCGGCGGCGCGATGGAGCGGGCCCCCAGCGAGGCTAGGGCCGCCAGCCAAGCCAGGGCCGCTGCGGCCAAAACCTGCGCGTGTCTCATGGACAGAGCAACGCAGGGTAGCACAGTGCCGCGCCTCGCCGGATTGAACTAGAATCCGTTGCATGCCAGCTTCGCTGACGCGACGCGACTTCGTAATGGCCGGGACTGCCCTGATCGGTGAGCGCCCCGCCCCGCGCACCGTCCGCATCGGCATCGTGGGCGGCGGGTTCGGCGCCACATTCCAGTGGCACTTGCACCCGCATGCGGGCGTGACCGCCGTCTGCGATATCGCACCCCAGGCTCTGGACCGCCTAGTCAAGGCGTACCGCTGCGATAACCGTTACCGGAACTTTCGCGAATTCCTGCGGCATCCGGAGCTGGACGCGGTGGGCGTCTTTACACCCGCGCCAACTCACGCCTGGATGGCGATCGAGGCCATGAAGGCGGGCAAGCACGTCATCAGCGCCGTGCCCGCGGGGATGACCCTGGAGGAGCTGGAAAGGCTGATCGAAACAGTCAAGCGCACCGGCATGCGTTACATGATGGCCGAAACCAGTTACTACCGGCCGGAAATCATCACCTGCCGCGAATGGGCGCGCCAGGGGCTTTTCGGGACGATTTTTTACAGCGAATCGGAGTATCACCACGAGGGCCTGCTCGCGCTGATGTACGACGACCGCGGCCTGCCCACGTGGCGCCACGGCTACCCACCCATGCTCTACCCCACTCACTGCACGGGCATGGTGATTCCCGTGACCGGCGAAAGGCTGGTTGAGGTGCAGGCCATCGGCTGGGGGGACGGCCACGAGGTGCTCCAGACCAACCAGTACAAGAACCCGTTCTGGAACACCACGGGCTTTTTCAAGACGTCCAGAGGCCACGCCTCGCGTCTTTCCATCTGCTGGCACATCGCCGCCGCGGGCACCGAGCGGGGCGCGTTTTACGGCGACCGGCTTTCCTATATCATGGCCCGGCCCGAGGGCTCGCCCAACACCGTGATCCGCATCGCCAGGGAAGGCCGCACGGTCTTGGACGCCGAAGGGTACCCGCAAGGATCGGTGTCTATCGAAGCTTACAAGCAGCCCAACCATCACGAGAAGCTGCCCGAGCCGCTGCGCGTGCCTACCGGTCATGGCGGCTCGCACGCCTTCATCACCCACGAGTTCATCCAGGCCATTGTCGAGGACCGCCACCCGGAGGTCAACGTCTGGGAAGCGGC
>JBMFPL010000155.1:0-7888 GCA_049969115.1 Bryobacteraceae bacterium
GTACGGACCCAAAGGGGTGGGGGCGCTGTTTGTGCGGGCGAGTGGGCCCAGGGTGGAGTTGACCGCACAGATAGACGGGGGCGGCCACGAGGGGGGCCTGCGCTCGGGAACGTTGAACGTCCCCGGGATCGTGGGATTCGGCGAGGCGTGCACCATCTGCCAGCGTGAGATGGAGCAGGAGGCGCGGAGGCTGGGCGAGTTGCGCGACAGGTTGCTCGCGCGGCTGACCAAGGAACTAGACGGCGTGGTGGTGCACGGCAGCATGGACAAACGCTTGCCCAACAACCTGAACCTGAGCTTCCTGGGTGTGGAGTCCGCGGCATTGATGATGGCGGTGAGGGACGTGGCGCTATCGAGCGGCTCGGCGTGCAGTACGGGGACGCCGGGGCCGAGTCACGTCTTGCGCGCGCTGGGCGTGGAAGACAGCCTGGTGCGCGGCGCCATCCGGATCGGGCTGGGGCGGTTCAATACCGAGGAAGAGATCGAATACGCCGCTGGGCGGATCGTGGAGGCGGTGCGCAAGTTGCGCGAAGCGTCGCCGGTTTACGGGATCTTGCGAGAAAGCCTGGGGGAGAGTCGAGGCGGGAGCCGCATGATTTGGCGCACCCACGAGCCGCGCTGGTACGGGCGGGGCTCGCGGCTACGCCCCAAGCCGACAAGGGTTCGTGACGCGGCTGCGAGGGGCAACCACCGACGTGCCTGGCGCAGTGGCGCGGCAGCGCTTCCAAACCCGGAGCCTAGAAACGGAACGAGGAGCGCAAGAGGCGGCCTTCCGCGCTGACGAGCGCGGTGGCGACGAAGCGCGGCGCCGGCGGTTCGCCGAAGCGGAGGTCCATGGCCTCGATCAGGACTGCACCCTCTGGCTCGCTGGCGGGGAGGAAACGCCAGAGTGGGTAGCGGCTGAAATCCAGGAAGATCTGAAACGCGCGGGAGGAGCGGGCGACCTGCTCGGCGCCAGCGGCCCCAGGGGTGGTGGCGGCCTTGTAGAGGGTGCGCGCGGCGGTGGGATCGAATTCCTCCAGGAGGTTGACTTCGGCGATGGCGTAGAACGCGGAGGTTTCGACGATGCCGCGCCACAGCAGCGGGTTGGCAGCTGAGGGCAGGGCAGCGATGCGGCGAGCGACTTCGCCTTGGTAGATGCGCGATTCCAGCATCTCCATGGCCCGGGCGTGCAGCAGCCAGCGCAGGCCGCCCCAGGCGATGAGGAAGGCGAGCGCCAGGAAGGCGGCGGAACGCCCCGCACCACCGCGCGCGCCGATTTCCCGGCTGACGAGCGAGCCGAGCATGGGGCCGAGGACGGCGAGCAGCAAGACGGACCAAAGCCAGAGATCCACGATCGCAAACAAGTCCCAACTGATCCAGGCTTTCGAGAACGGCAAGAAGAGCCGGACGCCGTAGGAATTGAACAGATCCAGGCCATCGTGCAGGGCCACGGCGGGCAGCGCGGCCAGCCACGTGCGCCACCAGAGCGCGCGGCGCCGGCAGACGGCGGCCGCCAGCGCTACCGGGAGCGCTGCCACCAGAGGGAGCGCGGCGAGCGAGTGGGTCCACTGGCGATGCCAGGCGAGATAGGTTTCGCTGCCCCAGATGCTGGCGACGACGTCCACGTCGGGCGCCATGGCAGCCAGAGGCACCACCCAGCGCGCCTGCGGGCTCACGCGATTGAGGCCTGCACGGCTGAGAACGATGCCGGTGAGAAAGTGGGTGAGCGGATCCATGGGTTCACCCTGAAGAACGGAAGGAGGGCGGGACGAGGATGGTGAGGGCGTCGGGAACGACCTCGACGCTGGCGGGAAGGCGGCCGGCGAACTCGCCGTCCACCTGGACGTAGATGTCGGGGCCGTTGTGCGGGTAGAAATCCACGCGGCGCGAGTAAAGGTAGGTGATCCCTGGGGTGGTGGCAGTGAGCCCGGCGAGGACGGCAAACAAGTAGAGGCTGTAGTAGCGCAGCGTGGAGCGCCCTTCGAAAATAGCGACCTGGAAGTCATCGCGAAGCAGGGAAGCGCCGGTGGCGATGCGCATGTAGCCTGCGTAATTTTTGACGCGGCTGGCCAGGGCGAAGCTGCAGCGGAAGCGGCGGCCGCCGGCCTCGGCGTGGAACTCATCCAGCCGGCGTGCGAGTTCCCTGGCTGCGCTCACCCAGTACGCCAACTCGCCCAGACGGGCTTTAAGGCCGAGGTTGAGGTGGTAGACGATGTGGCCGTCGAAACCGGCGCCTGCCATGAGGAGGAAGTACCGTGGCGAGGGGAGGCCGGAGGCGCGGAGGAGCCCGGCGGGGATGCGCAGGGGTTCGAGCGTGGCGAGGCGGGCCGCGGCCGCGGTGGAACGACGAGGGAGCCCGAGTTCACGGGCAAGCACGTTGGCGGTGCCGGCGGGGATTACGCAGAGTGGAACCTGCGTGCCGACCATCCCGTTGGCGGCCTCGTTGAGCGTCCCGTCCCCGCCGAGAGCGAGGACGAGATCGGCGCCGGATTCCACGCAGCGGCGGGCAAGCGCAGCGGCTTCACCGGGAGCGGGAGTGGCGAGCGCAGTCACGCTGTGGCCCGCGGCGCGCAGGACTTCCAGGACGCGGGAGACGCGCCGCGCAGTGAAGTAGCGCAGGCCGCCAGCGTGAGGGTTGTAAATGAGGAACGCGTTCCTGTAAATGGCGATGGCTGTTGGCCTCTTGCAAAACCGACCAATCGAGTAAATGCAATTATAATAAACGCGTAGCCGGCGGCAAGAAAAGCCCGCGCCGGGAGGCGATCAGCGATGCCAGAGGATGTACGCGAAAAGATCGAGCGGCTACGCGAGGAAATCCGCCGTCACGAGTATCTCTACTACGTGCTGGACCAGCCCGAGATCACCGATGCCGAGTTCGACGCGCTGATGGCGGAGCTGAAGCGGCTGGAGGCTGAGCATCCTGAGCTGGTGACGCCCGATTCGCCGACGCAGCGGGTGGGGGGCAAGCCGCGGGAAGGCTTCGTCAAGGTGCGGCACAGCTCGCCCATGCTGAGCCTGGACAACGCGCTGAACGAGGCCGAGTTTCTGGATTTCGACCGGCGGGTGCGGCAATTGCTGGGAGGCGAGCCTTACCAGTACGTGACGGAGCTGAAGCTCGACGGGCTTTCCATGGCGGCGCATTACCGAGACGGGCTTTTCGTGCAGGCGGTGACGCGCGGGGATGGGATCGAAGGCGAGGACGTAACGGAGAACGCGCGCACGATCCGGTCACTGCCGCTGAGGGTGAACAGCGAGCTGGCGGCGTTCGAGGTGAGGGGCGAGGTGGTGATGAACCGGCGCGCGTTCGAGCAGCTCAACCTGGAGCGGGAGCGGCAGGGGTTGCCGCGCTTCGCCAATCCGCGCAACGCGGCGGCGGGTTCGATCCGGGTGCTGGAGCCATGGGTGACCGCGTCGCGGCGGCTGGATTACTGGACGTATTTCTTGCTGGTCAACGGGCAGCCTTATTATCCCAGTCACTGGGAATCGCTTGAGGCGCTGGCGCGGATGGGATTCAAGGTAAACCCGCACCGGCGACTGTGCAGGAATGTCGAGGAGGTGCTGGAGTTCTGGCGGGAATGGAGCGAGCGCAGGGAAACCCTGCCCTACGACATTGACGGAATCGTGGTGAAGGTGGACTCGGTCGCGCAGCAGCAACGGCTGGGGTGGACGGCGAAGGCGCCCAGGTGGGCCATCGCGTTCAAGTACGCCGCGCGCCAGGCGGAGACGGTGGTGGAGGACATCACGGTGCAGGTGGGGCGGACCGGAGTGCTCACGCCGGTGGCGCAGTTGAGGCCGGTGGAAGTCGGCGGGGTGACGGTTTCGCGGGCGACGCTGCACAACGAGGAGGAGATCGAGCGGCTGGGAGTGCAGATCGGGGATACGGTGATCATCGAGCGCAGCGGGGACGTGATCCCGAAGGTGGTACGGGTGAAGGCGCCGGGCAGCTCGCGGCGGCCGTTCCGCATGCCGAAGCAGTGTCCGGTGTGCGGTGGGAAGGTGGTGCGGGAGGAAGGCGAGGTGGCGAGCCGCTGCATCAATACGAACTGCCCGGCGCGGTTGAAGGAGTCCATCCTGCATTTCGCTTCCCGGGGAGTGATGGACATAGACGGGCTGGGCGAGGCCCTGGTGGATCAGTTGGTGGATCGCGGCCTGGTGCGGAGCGTGGCGGACCTGTACCAGCTCCGGCTGGAAGATTTGATTCCGCTGGAGCGGATGGGCAAGAAGTCGGCCGAGAAGCTCCTGAAGAACATCGAGGCATCGAAGCGTCAACCGTTGCCGCGCGTGCTCACGGCTCTGGGGATCCGGTACGTGGGGGAGCGCACGGCGCAGCTACTGGCGGAGGAGTTCGGGAGCCTGGATGCGATCGCAGAGGCCGACGTGGAAACCTTGCAAAGAGTGCCGGAGGTGGGGCCGAGGGTAGCGCAGAGCATCTACGAGTTCTTCCACGAGCCGCGCAACCGGGAGCTGGTGGAGCGGCTGCGCGAGGCGGGATTGCAGTTCGAGTACCGCGCTGAGCGGCGGCGGGGTGGGCCGCTGGAAGGACTCACCTTCGTGCTGACCGGCACGCTGCCCACGTTGACGCGCGAGCAGGCGCGAGCGATGATCGAGGCGGCTGGAGGAAAGGTGACCAGCTCGGTGAGCAAAAAGACCGACTACGTGGTGGCGGGCGAGGAGGCGGGGTCGAAGCTCCAGAAGGCCCGCGAGCTGGGGATCAAGGTGATCGGCGAGGCCGAGCTGAGGGGGATGGTGAGAGAAACGGCGTAGTTTGCGCTAGGTTGGGATTTGCGGGTATTTGCGACGGTAGCGGAGACGCTAGTGGCGTGGGGGCCGCCAGGCGTGTTTTTACTGGCGACGGTCGATTCGGCAGGGATTCCCATCCCGGTGGGCGTGGACCTGTTGGTAGCCGCAGTGGCATTCGGCGATCTTTCGGCCGGGCTGCTGGGTGCGGGGCTGGCGACCTTGGGGTCGGCGCTGGGCTGCCTGTTTCTCTTCCAGCTCGGGCGCAAGGGCGGCGAGGCGTATCTGGATCGCAAACTCCGGGGGCGAGCGGAGGCCGAACGCTTCCGGCAGTGGTACGAGCGCTACGGGCTGTTGACGGTATTCGTGCCCGTGCTGGCACCCGCGCCGCTGCCCACCAAGGTTTTCGTGCTGCTGGCTGGAGCGATGAACGCACCGCGCCTAGGATTTCTGGGCACAGTGGTGGCGGGGCGAGCTGTGCGCTACGGAGGCTTGGCGTGGCTGGGGGCGGAGCTCGGGACCGCTTCGGCGCAGGTGCTGCACGATCACGGCTGGCTGTTGGCAACGGGGGCACTGGCCCTGTTCGCAGCGCTGGCCGGTGCGACGAAACTGTCGGGACAGCGGCGGAGGATGCAATAACGGGTGCGAGCGATGTCACTGGCGAGCCGTCGTGAATTTCTGGGCGCGGCCGCAGCGGCCGCTTTCCCCCGCATCCTGAGCGCTTCCGACGGCCGGCGGATCCGGGTGGAAAGCGTCCGGTTCGGCTACGAAGACTACCTATACCGCACGCCCATCAAGTTCGGCGGGGTGGCACTGGACCGGGTGACGCTGCTGAACGTGCACGTGGAAGTGCGCGCGGGTGACGGGCGAAGGGCGCGCGGTTTCGGCTCGATGCCCATGGGCAACATCTGGGCCTGGCCTTCCAAGCTCCCCTACGACACCACGTTGCGGGCAATGAAAGAGCTGGCCTCGCGCATCGCGCGGATCACGGAGGAGTCGGGCGAGAGCGGCCACCCGATAGACATCAACGTCGCGCTGGAGCTCGCGTACCTGAAGGCAGCCGAGGAAGTGGCGCGGGACTTGAAGCTGCCCGAACGGGTGCCCAAGCTGGCGACCCTGGTGGTGGCCAGCCCGTTCGACGCGGCGATCCATGACGCTTACGGGAAGCTCCATGGGTTGAGTTGCTACCGTACCTACGGGCCGCGGTTCATGGAGCACGATCTGGCCCGGTACTTGCTGCCGGAGTTCAGGGGCGAGTATCTGGAGAAATACGTGCTTCTGGAGCCCAAGCCGCGCATGCCACTGTATCATCTGGTGGGCGCGCTGGATCCCATCACCGAGGAAGATATCGTCAAGCGGATTAACGACGGCTTGCCCGAGACGCTGCCTGAGTGGATCAACTACAACGGCCTTACTCACATCAAGATCAAGCTCAACGGCGACGATTTGAAGTGGGACGTGGAGCGGGTACTGCGGATCGACAGGGTTACCGAAGAGACGCAGTGCAAGAGGGGCGTGCGCGAGTGGTATTACTCGGCGGACTTCAACGAGCGCTGCCCGAACGTGGATTACCTGCTCGAATTCCTGCGGCGGATCAAAGAAAAGGCCCCGCGCGGCTTCGAGCGGATCCAGTACATCGAGCAGCCGACGGCGCGCGATTTGAAAGCGAACCGGCACAACGTGATGCACGAGGCGGCGAAGCTAAAGCCGGTGGTGATTGACGAGTCGCTGACGGATCTGGAGAACCTGCTGCTGGCGCGTGAGATGGGATACACGGGGGCGGCGCTGAAAGCGTGCAAGGGGCAGACGCAGGCGGTGCTGATGGCGGCCGCGGCGCAGAAGTTCAAGATGTTCCTGTGCGTGCAGGACCTGACCTGCCCGGGCGCCTCCCTGATCCATTCGGCAGGGCTGGCCGCGCACATACCAGGAGTGGCCGCCATCGAGGCCAATGCCCGGCAGTACGTACCCGCGGCGAACAAAGGATGGGAGGAAAAATTCCCCGGAATTTTCCTTATCACGGACGGAATGATGAGGACCGGCGAAATCCGTGGCCCGGGACTGGGCGCGGTTCCGGCGTGAGGAATCAGTCCGAGAAGATCGGGGCAGCGTCAGACCGCTAGGGTTGTCGACCCGGAAGGGCTGCGCGCGGACCTAGCCAGGGAATAACCTGAAGAACCCATGGTCGCGACGCCCATTTCCCCGAAAAAAACCGCTGAAAAACGGTGGTACCAGGAAAATTGGGGTGCGGCGGCTCGTGGCCGAAACCAGACCGCTTCGCCAGTGAGGCTCGCCGCGGGGAGAAACACGATGCCGGAGGGGAGACTCCGCGCCGCGATTACCGCGCTTTGTGTGATCTCGTTTCTGGTCTAGATGGCCGCCCCGCGGGCGGCAGCCATCTGCGGATCCGGTTGTCCGTTTGACTGCTGTCCCTCCAACTGCGCCCAGTTCATCGCTGCGGACGATTGCTGCTATGGCCGCTGTGACGGGTATCCATGGAGCCCGGACCTCCGCAGGGAGACCTGGTGTTGTGATTTCGGCTTCTGTTTCGTGCGGTGCTACACCTGCGAGTATTGCCAGATTGCATGAAATCGCGGGAGGGCAGCGATGAAGGGAGCCCGCAGGTTCGCGTTGCTGGCGGCATTGGTTTCCCAGGCAGCGGGACTGGCTCTCGGCCGTCTGGGCGGGCGGAAAGGACGCCACCTCAGACGGGCTGGTCCAGGATGCGGCCGTCGAGCATGTGCACTACGCGATGGGCGTAAGAGGCGACGACGGGGTCGTGTGTGATGAGCAAGATCGTCTGGCCGAGGCGCTCGTTCAGATCGCGGAGAATTTTGAGAACGGCAGCGGAATTTTGTGAGTCCAGGTTGCCCGTGGGTTCGTCGGCGAGCAGGATGGCGGGGTGATTGACGATGGCGCGGGCGATGGCCACCCGCTGCTGCTCGCCGCCGGAGAGTTTGGAAGGCTTGTGGTTGAGCCGATCCGCGATGCCGAGCAAATCGAGGACCTCGCGGAACCAAGAATCGTGATCGAGCGGGCGGCCGGCGATGTGGCGGGCGATGGCGATGTTGTCGGCGGCGGTCAAAGTGGGAAGCAGGTTGAATTTCTGGAAAACAAAGCCGACCATACGCCGCCGGAGGGCTGTGCGCTGGGAATCGGTGAGGCGACTCAG
>JBMFPL010000156.1:0-7883 GCA_049969115.1 Bryobacteraceae bacterium
TCGTGTACACCGACGACCGGCCGGTGGCCATCATGAGTGTAGGCTCGGCAACGCTGCCGGGCGTCATGGTGAGCAACGCCGACGGCCTGGCCATCAAGCAGCGGCTGGCCGAAAACCCCGGCCTTAGCGCCACGGTCTACTTCCGCCCCAGCGCCTTGCCCTCGGACGGTAACCGCATCGCGAGGTTTTCGAGCGCCGGCCCGAACCCTGACGAGAGCATCAAGCCGGATCTCCTGGCCGTTGGGTCCGATGTTTACACGGCGACACAGGCGTGGTACCCGGCGGGCGAGATGTACGACGAATCCGGCTACACCACCGAGTCCGGCACCAGTTTCGCCTCGCCATTGGTGGCCGGCGCGGCGGCTTTGCTGCGCTCTGCCCGCCCAAATCTGACCGTTCAGCAGTACCGCTCCCTGCTGGTCAACTCCGCCCAGCCATTCCCCGAAGGCGAGGGCAAAACGGCAGCCATCCAGCGCACGGGCGCCGGCCGCTTGAACCTCGCTGCCGCGCTGGAAAGCACGATCGCCGCCTACCCGGTCGCGCTGAGCTTTGGCGCCGGCAGCGGAACGGTGGATCTGGCGCGGCAGCTCCGCCTCACCAACCTGGCCAGCGAGTACGACCTTCTGACCATTTCCGTGAAACCGAACGGCGAAGGCCCCGCACCCCTGGTGAGCGCCAGTGAACTCGGGCTGGAGGCGGGTTCCTCGGCTTCCATCACGGTCCACTGGAGCGTCAACAACCTGGCGCCGGGCGTCTACGACGGCTTTGTGCTGGTCCGAGGCACGCGGTCGCCAGTCGAACTCCGCATCCCTTACTGGTATGCCGTGCCCACCGGGCAGCCGGCGTGGTTGACTGTCCTCTACGCGCGCACCGAAGGCGGCGCAGGGGCATCGCTGCGTCGCGCGATCTACTTCCGGCTGACGGACTCCACCGGCGTGCCCGTGCGTGACCAGCGCCCCGAGGTCACCGTCCTCACGGAGGGCGCCGAGGTCACCGATGTCACGCTGGTGGACGCCGAGATCCCGGGCGCATACGCCGTGAGCGTGCGCCTTGCGCCTGCGGGAGGGCGCAACGATTTCCGCATCCGCGCTGGAGATTTGCAACGCACCGTGACCATCGTGGGCCTGCGCAACCCCTGAGACCGGCCTGTCACCCTCACGCGGCGACCTCGCTGCGCCGCCACCCCCGGCAACCGCCCGCGGCCATAACACGCCATCCTGCGCGGTAACCTTACCCCCAGCGCCACCGTGTAGTATGCTGAAGTAGGATTGTTCGGTACGATCGGAGGTTCGTTATGACAGGACGAAAACTCGCCTGGCTCGGCGCCGCGTCGCTGTTGCTGGCCGGCGTGAGCCTGGCGCAAACTTCATCCATCGCAGGGCAGGTCAAAGGCGAGGACGGCAAGCCATTGCAAGGAGCTCTCATTCGCATCGAACGTCTGGATATTAAGGGCAATTACCGGACCAAGACCAACAAGAAAGGAGAGTACTTCCACGCCGGCCTGCCGCTGGGCACTTACCGCGTGATCCTCGAGGTGGACGGCAAGGAAGTGGACCGCGTGGAGAACGTGCGCACCCGCCTTGGCGACCCCACCGAGATCAACTTCGACTTGCAGCGACTCAAGCAGCGCCGCGAGGCGCTCCAGCGCGCCGCCGAATCTGGGCAACTCACGCAGGAACAGTTGCGGGAAATGTCACCGGAGCAGCGCGCAGCCCTCGAGCGAGCGGCCAAGGAACGAGCAGCGCAACTGGCCCGCAACAGGGCTTTGAACGACGCCTTCAACGCCGGTATGCAGGCGCTGCAAGCCAAACAATTCGACCAAGCCGTGGAATCGTTCACCAAGGCGAGTGAGATTGACCCCAAGCAGCACGTGGTCTGGGCGCACCTTGCCGATGCTTACATCGGCCTGGCGGGAACCAAGAGCGGGGCCGAGCAGGAAGCTTTTCTGACCAAAGGCTTGGAGGCTTACCAGAAGGCTCTCGAGATCAAGCCCGACGAAGCGGCTTACCACAACAACTATGCCCTGGCGCTGGCGCGCGCCAAGAAGTTCGAAGAGGCGCAGGCCGAGCTGACCAAGGCAGCCCAGCTCGATCCTCAGAACGCGGGCCGCTACTACTACAACTTGGGCGCGCTGCTGGTGAACTCCGGGCAGAACGAGCCGGCCGTCGAGGCTTTCAAAAAGGCCATCGAGGCCGATCCCAACTACGCCGACGCCCATTACCAGTACGGCGTCTCTTTGATGGCCAAGGCACAGTTCACTCCCGAAGGCAAGGTCATTGCGCCTCCGGGCGCCAAGGAGGCTTTCCAGAAGTATTTGCAGCTCAAGCCCGACGGGCCGTTCGCCGAGGCAGCCAAGGGCATGATCGCCACCATCGAGGCCGGTGTTCAGACGCAGTACAGCAACCCCGAGGCTGAGAAGAAAAAGAAGGCGCCCGCGAGAAAGAAGTAAACTCCCAGCGCGACGGCCGGAAGGCGGAATGGGTAAATGGTGCGTCTGGTTCTCTACCTGCTTCTGGCCGTCATTCTGATAACGCTGCTGCGCTCGGTGATCGGAGTGCTGCTGCGGGCCGCGGCCCACTGGCTCGTGAGCGGGGGCAGCGCTCCTTCCCGTCCCCCGCAAATGGGCGGCGAGCTCAGACAAGACCCGGTCTGCGGCGTCTACATTCCGACCGCCACTCCCTTCAAGCTCAACGAGGGCGGCAAGGTACTCTACTTCTGTTCGGAAGCCTGCCGCGAAAAATACCGGCGCGGTGAGCGAGCCGGGAAGGCCTGAGGCCGCGGCGCCGGGCTGCCGGCGCGCGCGAGCCGCCAATTCGCTGCCGGGCAAGGTCGTGGCGCTGCGCAGGGTCGCTTTAGCGGTTGCGTTCCTCGCATTCGCCCTGCTTTTCCTCATCGTCAATCGCGGCGCTTACCAGGGCTATTTTCACGGGGACGAGCTGGACAATATCCATTGGACCCGCTATCTCGCGCCGAGGGACTGGGTCTACGGTTTCCTTTCGCCCAAATATTACCCGCAGAATTTCCGTCCCGCTGGTCATTTCTATTTCAAGCTCATGGGCGAGCGAGCGGAACTCGACTTCCGCCCTTACGTCCTGAGCATCCATTTCTTGCATCTGGCGAACGTGGCCTTGCTTTGGCTGTTGTTGCGCCGGCGCTTCCGGCTGGTTGTCTGGTCCGCCGCCGCAGGCGCGCTGTTTTTCGCCTTCCACATGGCCGTCTTCGACGCTCTGTGGAAGCCGATGTATGTGTTCGACCTGCTGGCGTGCACGTTTTCCCTGCTGTGCCTGCTGACTTACAGTTCCGAGGCGAGCGGTGCGAGGGCAGCGGCTTTCGTTTTCTTCTGGCTGGCGTTGAAATCGAAGGAAATGACGGTCATGTTGCCGGCAGCCCTGGCGGCCTGGGAGTATTGGTTCGGCCGAAAGCGCTGGCTGCGGCTGCTGCCTTTCTTAGCGGTCTCGCTGGGTTTCGGCATCCAGGCACTGCTAGTGAACGTTACACGGCAATCCGAATATACCATGCATTTTTCGCCCGCCGAAATCTGGAAATCCATCGCATATTACTCGTCGAAAATATTCCTCTTGCCATACGCAGGCCTGGGCCTGATCGTTCTGCCCTTCGTGGCGAGGCGCAGGGAAGTCTGGTTCGGCCTGGGCTTCTTCGCCCTGCTCCTCGCGCCGATGCTGCTGCTATCCGGGCGGCTTTTCGGGGCGTACCTTTACCTGCCGCTGGCGGGGTTGGCCATGGCGGCAGGCGCGGTCGCTGCGCGAACTCATCCCGCGGCAGTGGCGGCGTTCTTCCTGCTCTGGCTGCCCTACAATCACGCGTCGCTGCGCGCCCAGCGGCGCGAGGCCCTTTCGCTGGCCGATGAGAACCGCCGCTACGTAACGCGGTTGCGCGAGATCGCGCCCGCTAATCCCGGCGCGCGCACCTGGATCTACGATGGCGTGCCCGCGGCTCTGCACGTTTGGGGCATCGAAGCTGCGGTGAAGCTTTTCGCGGGTCGCAGCGACCTCCAGTTTTATCCTGCCGAAGGCGTGAATCTGGAGAAGGTTCTCGGCGAGGGCAGCGGCGTGGTGCTGCTGAGTTGGGACCCGGTATTCCGCGAGCTCTCGGCTTTCTCACGCGCGCCCGGCGAGCCCGACGCCTCCTACATCACAGTGAGCCGGCGTGCGCCCGTCTGGCAATTCGGCGAGGGCTGGTATTCGCTGACGGGCCATTTCCGCTGGTGCCGTCCGTACGCCACCGCGCGGATGCGGCGACCGCCCGGCGCCAAAGTTTTCGAGCTGGTAGTGAACATGGGGCCGCCGCCCCTGCGGGAGCCGGTTCGCGCCACCGTGACGCTGAACGGGCGCGTGGTCGGATGGGGGGAACTGCGCCGGGGCTCGGGCTGGCACACCCTCCGGTGGCCGCTGCCCGAGGACCGTCCTGGACCCGCCCGCGTCGAGATTCGCGTCGAACCGCCCTACGTGGACGATCCCGCGCAGCCGCTGGGGTTAGCCGTGGGCGCGTTCGGATTCTTGCCCAGGGAGCAACCTCGATGACTCGGCGCGGCCATTACGCCCTGCTCTGCGAAGGCGTGCTGAGCACAGGAATGACCCCGCCGATGACCGAGGCGCACGGCATCTGAGCGAGGGGCGCTTGGCCGAGGGCCGATCCTGCCGCCTTGCAATGCCCCACCGCAGCGCCGGTCACGGGCAGGAACCGTGGCGTTTCAGAGCCAATCCGGGTAGCGGACTTCCACCAGAAACAACCCGCAGGCAGGCGCGGTGGGCCCGGCCGAAGCAGGCTTTCCCAAGCGCAGCAACGCCAGCACGTCCCCTTCGCCGACCCTGCCTCGCCCTACTGCGATGAGCGTGCCCACGATGTTCCGCACCATGTGCTTGAGAAAGCCGCTTCCCGTCACCCGGTAGACCAGCCGTTCGCCCTCGCGAAAGGCGCGAGATGAAAAGATCCGCCGGACCTTGGAGCCGCCCAGCCGGTCTTTCTCATCGGTCGCGGCAAACGCAGTGAAGTCGTGCTCGCCTTCCAGCAACGGGGCAGTCCGCATGAGCCGCTCCTCGTCCAGCGGGTAGGGGAAATGGTGGATGTAGCGGCGCTCGAAGGGCGAACAAATCTCTCCGCGCCAGATCCGGTACTCGTAAGTCTTCCAGATTGCGTGCCGCCGGGGGTGGAAATCCGGCGGAGCTTCCCGCACGTCGAGAACACGGATGGCGTCGGGTAGCAAGCGGTTCATCGCACGCCGTAGATTGTCCACCGGAATACGGTTGTCCAGATCGAAGGCGGCCACCTGGGCCAGCGCGTGCACGCCCGCGTCGGTACGGCCGGCGCCGGTGACGTGCACGGGCCTGCCTTCGATGATGGTGAGCACTCGCTGGAGCGTGCCCTGGATGGTCGGCAGCGAGGGCTGGACCTGCCAGCCGTGGAAGTCCGTGCCGTCGTAGGCCAGCGTGATCCGGATGCGGCGCATGGGCAGGCTAACGTCGGGAACCCGGCTTGGTCAGCGGGATGCCCTGGCGGCACAGCGGGCAATCGTCCGGCGGGTACGTGATCACGTCCAGCGTAGCTAGGGCGACGCGCGGCAGGCCTACATCCGCCCGGCCCGCGCTGCGGTCAATGATGGAGCCGGCGGCCACCACTTCCGCGCCCGCCGCACGGAGCACTTCGATGACTTCCCGCGTGCTCCCGCCGGTGGTCACTACATCCTCGATGACCACAGCCGCCTCGCCCGCGCGGACCTGGAAGCCGCGCCGCAGCGTCATGGCGCCTGAGGCGTCGCGTTCGGTAAAGATGGCGCGGGCGCCCAGAGCACGGGCTACCTCGTGGCCGATCACGATTCCCCCCAGCGCAGGCGAGACCACGACTTCGACTCGCCGACCCGCCAAGGGGGCAAGGGCCGCGGCCAGGCTGGCGCCCAGCCGCGCCGCGTGCTCCGGGTACTGCAACACCACTGCGCATTGCAGATACTCGGGGCTGTGCAGGCCGCTGGTGAGCAGGAAGTGACCGCGCAAGTAACCCCCCGTGCGCTCGAACAGCTCGAGAATCGAGTCTTTGTTCGCCAGCACCACCGCATTACTATAGCGCAGGCGCACGCGCTCTCCCGTCCTCGCGCTAGCATGGAGGTTCGGGAACATCCGGCCTGCGGCCGTCGTCATAGTCTTCTTGAGGGTCGAAGACCGATCTGAGGAAAGGGATCGCCTATGAAGAAGATACGAGGGGCTATCGCCATAGTTTGCGCCTGGCAGCTTGCCGTTCCGGGCTTCGCCCAGACTGAGGGCAGGCGGAATTCAGGCGGCTTTTTGTCCGGCTTCACACGTCCCTACCGGGCGCAGGAAATTCCGCCGGTGGACCTGACGAATTCCTCGCGCCTGGAGTCGCTGTTGCGCGCCGGGCGAATTTACCTTTCGTTGCAGGACGCGATCGCGCTGGCGCTGGAGAACAATCTGGACATCGCCGTTCAGCGCTACGGTCCTATGATCGCCGACGCCGCGCTGCTGCGCGCGCAGGCGGGCGGCCTGCTCAGAGGCGTGCCTACGGCCGTGCAGCGCGCCACCACCAGTGCGCTGGCCCAGGTAACTGGCGCCGCAGCCGGCGCGGGCGGCACGACAACACAGGCAGCCACCACCACGACGGGCGGGGAAACCGGAGGCGCCATCATCGTGCAGACCGGTACCGCCATACCTAACTTGGACCCTGTCCTGTTCACGCAGACCAACTTCAGCCACCGCACCAGCCCGCAGACCAACTCCTTCACCACCGGCACCAACGCCCTGATCATCCGCAACGACGTAGCCAATTTCGGCATCCAGAAGGGCTTCCTCACCGGGGGCACCATCAGCTTTGGCTGGAACAATTCGCGCGTGGAAACCAACGCGGGCCGGAGCGACTTCAACCCCTCGACCACAGCCAGCTTCTCGTTGAGCATCCAGCAACCCCTGCTGCGCGGCTTCGGCCTGGCGGTGAACAACCGCAACATCCGGATCGCCAAAAACAACCGCAGGGTCAGCGACCTGGCTTTCCGCCAGCAGGTGATCACCACGGTCTCCGCCATCATCAGCGCCTACTGGGACCTGGTGAGTTTCAACGAAAACGTGCGCGTCAAGCAGCAAGCGCTGGCGCTGGCCGAGAAGCTTTACGAGGACAACAAGAAGCAGGTGGAAATCGGCACGCTCGCGCCCATCGAAGTCGTGCGGGCCGAAGCCGAGGTCGCCTCGAGCCGCCAGGCGCTGGTCCAGGCGGAAACGCAGTTGCTCCAGCAGGAAACGCTGATCAAGAACGCGCTCAGCCGCACGGGCGTGGCCAGCCCGCTCATCGCGGACGCGCGCATCGTGCCTACCGATCGCATCACGGTGCCTCCTACGGAAGCGATTTCGCCCGTCCAGGATCTGATCGAAGCAGCGCTGAAAAACCGGCCCGACGTGGCGCAGATCGAGCTCCAGATCGAGAACACCAGGATCGGCTTGAAAGGCAGCCGCAACAATCTCTTGCCCCAACTCGACGTCGTGGCGGATTTCCGCAATAACGCCTTGGTGGGCCAGATCAACAAGTTGCCCATCCCTGCCATTCCCGGCACCAGCATCGGCCCCCAGCCGCGCAACCCGGCCGCCGTCGATCCCTTCTTCATCGGCGGTTATGGTAAGGCGCTTTCGCAACTTTTCGCGCGTAACTTCCCGGATTACGGCATCGGTTTTCAGCTCACCGTGCCGCTGCGCAACCGCTCTGCCCAGGCCGATATGATCGTGGATCAGTTGACGCTTCGGCAGCAGGAGCTACGGCGGCAGGCTTTGCTGAACCAGGTGCGCGTGGACGTGCGGAACGCGCTGATCGCCTTGCAACAGGCGCGCGCGGCCTACGAGGCCGCGGTCAAGGCGCGAGAGCTCCAGGAG